>NZ_JAVRBF010000007.1:0-171125 GCF_032436805.1 Streptomyces sp. P17
GCGCAGCCACCAGCCGCGTGCGCGAGGACGGCGGTCCGGCCGGCTTCGGGACCGGCCGTGTCAGTCCGGCCCGCGTCCGACCACGCGGAGTCGGTCCGGCCGGCGCAGCCACCGGCCGCGTGCGCGAGGACGGCGAACCGGACGATCTCCGGTACTCGGAAGGTGGCCGAGCCCCCCGGCGGGGCGTCGGCGAGGACCAGGACATGCCGGTCCAGCAGCCGCCCCACCACCGACTGGGCGCTCCAGGTGTCGAGTTCCAGCACCTTCTTGACCTGCTCGGTGTCGAAGGGCCCCGGGCCCGCCGCGGCGAGCAGGAACATCGACCTGCGCAGCCAGGGCGCGAGCCGGGCCAGGGCGCTGTCCGCGCGGGCGAGCGCGGCGCAGGCCTCGTCCTGGAGTTCGGCGACCAGACGGTCGTCGTCGAGCAGTCCCGCGGCCAGGTCGGTGAGCGTCCACATGGGCCGGGCCGCGTACAGCTCGCCCACGGCGCGCAGCATCAGCGGATGCCTGCCCATCCGGGCGACCACGTGCCGCAGCGCCGCGTGGTGGCCGGTGATGCGCTCCTCGCCGACCAGCCGCTCGACGAAGGCGGCCGCGTCCTCGGCACCGAGCGGCCCGAGGGTGAGCCGCCGGGCGCCGGGCAGTCCGGACAGCCGGACCCGGGAGGTCACCAGGGTCAGGCAGGCGTCGCCGCCGGGCAGCAGCGGGAGCACCTGGTCGGTGCCGGCGGCATCGTCGAGCAGCACGAGCAGCTTGCGTTCCCGGGCGGCGGCCCGGAAGAGCGCGGCGAGTGACTCGGGTTCCTCGGGCTGCCGCGGCCGGCCGATGCCCAGCCCGTCCAGCAGCGACCGCAGCACGGCCTCCGGGGAGCGCGGCCGGTCGGATCCGTCGTGCAGGGACGCGTACAGCAGCCCGTCGGGGAACCGTTCGGCCAGGGAGCGGGCGGCCCGTACGGCGAGCGCGGTCTTTCCCACGCCCGCCGGTCCGAGCAGGGTGACCACATGAGGGCCCGGCGCGGTGAACCGCTCCCCGATCCGGGCGAGTTCCGGCTCCCGGCCGACGAAATCCGGTGCCTCCAGCGGCAGTTGATCCACGGCCGGGGTGACGGGCGCAGGGGCCGCGGGACGCCGTACGACCGCCTTCTCGGGCTTCGTGGCGGGCGGCAGGACCTCGCGCAGTATGTCCTGCTGGAGTTTGCGCACCCGCTCGGACGGCTCGATGCCCAGTTCGTCGACGAGCCGGTGACGCAGTCGCAGATAGGCGTCGAGGGCCGTGCTGCGCTGTCCGGACCGGTGGGCGGCGATCATCAGCTGGGCGGTGAACCGCTCGTCCAGCGGATGGTCCACGGTGAGCCGGCGCAGCTCCGCCACCAGCGCCTGATGGCGGCCCAGTTGCAGATCCGCCTCGATCCGCAGCTCCAGCGCGCCGAGCCGGGCCTCGCCGATCTGCGCGATCCGCGCGGTGAGCAGGGGACCGGCCTCAAGACCGGCGAACGGCTCGCCCCGCCACAGCGCGAGTCCCTCGCGCAGCAGCCGGGCGGCGTCCTCGGGCGCCCCGGAGGCGAGCGCGGCGCGGGCACGGGACACCCGCTGCTCGAACTCCCACAGATCCAGCTCGCCCGGCCGGGCCGTCAGCCGGTAGCCGCCCGGCCCGGTCTCCAGGCGCTCCCCGGCGGGGTCGGTACTGCCCTTGAGGGCCTGGCGCAGTTGGTAGATGTACGTCTGCACGGTCTTGCGGGCCAGCCGTGGCGGCTCCTCGTCCCACAGCTCCTCGACGAGGGCCTGTGTGGACACCAGATGGTTGGCGTCCAGCAGCAGTACGGCCATGGCCCGCCGCGCCATCGGCGCGGTGAGGGTGCGGCGCTCGCCGCCCACATGGATCTCCAGCGGGCCGAGCACCTTGATGCGCAGTTCGGGCAGGCCGGTGGCGGTGGCGGTCATGTCTTCCTCCTGCGGCCCCGGTCCTTGCCCCGGTCCCGTGCGGCCGTGTGCGGTGCCGCGTTCTGGTGGGTGACCGTCTTGGCCGAGACCAGCCGGCCCGGGCAGGACGACTCCGGCGGCAGTCCGCCGGGCAGCAGCAGGCCGAGGAAGTGCTCGACGGTTCCGTAGCGCGCCGTCGCGGCGGCGCCGTTGTTCGCGCTCATCGCCGGGCTCCAGCCCTGAGGCCGGCGGGGTCGGTGTCATGGTGGTGGTCCATGGCGCGGCGCTCCTTCCGGAACTCGCTGGGCGTGACCCCGTAGCGGCCGCGGAACAGGCGGCTGAAGTGGGACGCCCCGTACAGTCCCGCCCGCTCGCCGATCAGCGCGACGGGCAGGTGGTCGAGGGAGGGGTCGGCCAGTTCGGACCGGCAGCGGGCGAGCCGCTCGTCGCGGATCCAGCGGGCCGGGCTGACGCCGAACTCCTGGAAGATCTTCTGGAGATAGCGCAGCGAGATGTTGTGGCGGCGGGCGACCTCGATGGGGCTCAGGCTCGGCTCCGCGAGGTGCTCACGCACATGGGCCTGGATCCTGAGCATCAGCGCCTGGCGGGCGATCTCGCTGTCGGGGGCCACCTCGCGCATCCGCTCGGCGAACAGCACCGCGGTGAGCCCGGCGACGCTGCCGCCGAGCAGGTCGACGGCCGTCTCGACTTCCTCCCCGTGCCGGTCCAGGCCTTCGAGCAGGCTGCTGAGCAGGGCGGCGGCACCCTGGTCGCCACTCCAGGCGCGGGCGGTAAGGCGCTGGGTGTCGGCGGCGGTGAGCCCGACCAGGGAGTGGGTCACCGTGACGTCGACCATCCGGAACTGCTCCGGCATGATCACCTTGAACGGGCGGCCGGTGTCGAAGGAGATCAGCTGCGGCGGCCGTACGACGCCGTGGCGGCCGTCCTGGAACACCCAGACCTCGCCGTGCAGCGGCCGGCACATCCTCAGCCGCGACCGCTCCCCGTCCCCGATCAGCCGCCCGGGCCGGACCAGTTCACGAGGACCCCCCTGGACGAGCGACACGGTCACCTCGCCGAAGCGATGGCGGGCCGTCGTCCCTTCGAGGATCTCCTCGTGGCTCTTGACGATCTGCAGACCACCGCGCTCTGCGGGCGGCGGATCGGCAGTGCACCGGCGCATCTGCCGGGGCTTCACCTCACTGACACGTTGCATCGCGTACCCCCTGTTCCGATGTCGGAGCTCTCGATGAAGCACCACCAGAGAAACATACCCGCATGCGGGTTTTCTACTTCGATCGAGAGTTTCGATGGAGTACGAGGAGGGCGCGCCGAGGAGACCGGGCCGCCGTCAGCCCGGTCTCTCGCCCGGAGTTCAGTCCAAGTGCGCTGGTCAGGCCGCCTGTGCGATACGCGGGCGGGCGGCGGCGGGAACGGCGCGGTCGGCGTACAACTCCGCGACCTGGAAGGCGAGATCGAGCGCCTGGTAGCGGTTGAGCCGGGGGTCGCAGGCGGTCTGGTAGCGCCGGTGCAGATCGGTCAGCCCGATGGGGTGGCCGCCGCCGACGCACTCGGTCACGTCGTCGCCGGTCAGCTCGATGTGGATACCGCCGGGGTGGGTGCCGAGCTCGCGGTGCGCCTCGAAGAAGCCGGTCACCTCGTCCAGGACGTCGTCGAAGCGGCGGGTCTTGTGACCGCTGGCCGCCGAGAAGGTGTTGCCGTGCATGGGGTCGCAGATCCAGGCGACGGGCGCCTCGGCCTCGCCCACGACCTCGACGAGCGAGGGCAGTACGTCACGGACCTTGTCGCGGCCCATGCGCGTGATGAACGACAGCCGGCCCGGCTCCCGTTCGGGGTCGAGGCGGTCGATGAGCGCGAGGACCTCGTCCCGGGTGGCGGACGGACCGAGCTTCACGGCAACGGGGTTACGGACGGACGCGGCGAACTCCACGTGCGCATGGTCGAGTTGGCGGGTGCGCTCGCCGATCCAGACCATGTGTCCGGAGACGTCGTAGGCGTGCCCGGTGCGGGAGTCGGTACGGGTGAGGGCGGCCTCGTAGTCGAGCAGCAGCGCCTCGTGGCTGGAGTAGAACTCCGCGAGGTGGAACTCGCCGGGGTCAGCGCCGCAGGCGGCGAGGAAGGTCAGGGCCCGGTCGATGTCCCGGGCGAGGGCCTCGTAGCGGGCGCCGACGGGGGAGTTGTTGACGAAGTCGCGGTTCCACTCGTGGACCTGGCGAAGGTCGCCGTAGCCGCCGGTCACGAAGGCGCGTATGAGGTTCAGGGTGGAAGCCGAGGCGTGGTACATGCGTTTGAGGCGTTCCGGGTCGGGCCGGCGGGCCTCCTCGGTGAACTCCTGGCCGTTGACGGCATCGCCGCGGTAGACGGGCAGGGTGATGTCACCGCGGACCTCGACGGGCTTCGAGCGCGGCTTGGAGTACTGGCCGGCGATCCTGCCGATCTTCACGACCGGTACGGAGGTGGCGTAGGTCAGTACGGCGGCCATCTGGAGCAGCGTCTTGACCTTGTCCCGCACCTGGTCGGCGGTGATCCCGTCGAAGGTCTCGGCGCAGTCGCCGCCCTGCAGCAGGAAGGCCTCGCCCTTCGCCACCCGGGCGATGCGCTCGCGCAGTTGGTCGCACTCCCCGGCGAACACCAGCGGCGGGTAGGACGCCAGCTCTTCGAGAACGCCCTTGAGGGCGTCCGGGTCGGGCCAGTCGGGCTGCTGGGCGGCCGGAAGCAGGCGCCAGGAATCCACATCCGTCATGCGCTGATCAGCATTCATGTTGGGCTGAGCCTCACTCTTGTCCGGGGAAGGGTGTCGGTCCGGGTGTCCGGGGAAGGGCCGGCGCGGTGCGCGGCGGGGCGCGGGTCCGGGGGACGGAGCGGCCCTCCCACCGCCGGGGCGCTCCTCGCCGGGGGAAGTACGAGGAGGGCACCGGTCGACGGGAGGGCCTCGACAGCGACACTACGAACACCGCCGCCCCCGTGGTTGCCGCCCCGCGCACCGTCCCTTGCCGAAACACGCGTGAGGGGGCCGGGACGCCGGAATTTCATATTCCGGAGCGTCGGAACAGATCATTCCGAGCGAGGGAATCAAGAAACGGGGCCGCGAGGGACTTCTTTCGGCCACACCTGAATACGGAGGCGGTAATTCGGAATGGCTTCTTCCGTAAGCCGGAGACACCAAAGGGCGGCTCCGGAAGAAACCGGAGCCGCCGACGCCGCCCCTCAGTTACTCACATCACGCACCGCTTCCGGCAGGTTCGCGCACACCCGCCCTCCGTGCCCGGGGCCGGCGTGCCGGAGCCGTGCAGGCCGGCTCCGTGGCCACCGCCCGCCGTCCCGCCTCCGCCGCGTCGATGATGATCCGGGCGTACGGCAGCAGCCGTGACCCCGCCTCGGTCAGCGCCAGTTGGCGGTGGCTGCGGTCGAACAGGGCCGCGCCGAGGGACTCCTCCAGGTTCTGGATCTGCGCCGTCACCGTGGACTGCGCGTAGTTGAGGTTCCGTGCCGCCCGAGTCACGCTCAACTCGGCCGCCACCTCACGAAATGCCCGTAGCTGCTGGATCTGCACGTGCCGCTCCCTTCGGGCGACCCCACGAGGGCCGCCCACAACCGCTCTCAGACGGAGCTGTGGACCGCGGCCCCGCGGGTCAGCCGCTTGCCGCGCTCCGCGGTGATGTCGAGCCGGTCGTACACCTCGGGCCTGGCCAGCGAGCGGGCCATCAGGTCGTAGAGAACGGCGATCCGCTCCTCCACATCGGCCCGGTTCGTCATGATCTCCGACAGCAGCTGCACGCCGGTGAAGGCGCCCACCGCCGCGTCGGACGCCGTTGCCACATCGATGCCCGGCACCAACTCCCCCTGCTCCTGGGCCTCTCCGAGCAGCCGGGTGCTGACCTCGATCCAGGCCTGGTAGGGCACCTTGCGGTCGATGACGTCATGGCCCATGTCGACCGCGAGGCGAATGCTGCCCTGGAGCATCCGGTCGAAGGTGAGCCGGTGCGCCACGAGCAGCGTCACGTCCACCCACTCCTGGACCTTCGGCGCACCCGGCTCCTGCGGCGGCGCGAAGTACCGGAACTGCTCCGCCACCTGCTCGTCCAGCACCGCCTGTGCCAGCTCGGCCTTGGAGGTGAAGTGGAAGTAGAAGGCCCCCTTCGTCACACCGCACCGCTGGTAAACGTCCGAGATCCTCGTGGCGGAGTAGCCGCACTCCGCGAAGACCTCGCCCGCCGCTTCCAGAATCGCCTGACGTGTCCTGATGGCTCGATCCTGCTGCGCCACTGGGCCCCCTTCCTTCGTCGTTGTTGATGATGAACACAAGCGGGCTCGTATGCGGAACCACCCGCTCTCATTGAAAAACATACCCGCATGCGCGTATCTTACCGGCGGGGTTGGAACCAGTCACCCGTCATGCACCTTCTCGTTCCAGAAGGAAGAGCAATGACCACCAACATTGGTATTCACAGGGGCCGACGCCGCCACGGGGGGATAAGGAAGACGGTGTTTCCGGTCATGCCGGCCGCACCGGTCAGGCCGTTCATCCTGTCGCCCGAGGCGTCGATCGACACCAGGCTCGTACATCGAACGCACCGGAAGGACGTGCTGCCGACCGGCATCACCAAGCTCGACGACCGCCACTACACCGTCTCCACGCGATGGCCCGCCGACCATCGCCGATTCACGGACGAACAGGGCAACTTCCTGCCCTCGCTGGTCATCGAGAGCATCCGCCAGGCTGTGATCCTGGTCGCTCACGACGGCCTCGGCGTCCCCCTCGGCCACCAGTTCCTGGTGTCCGCCGCGCACCACCGCGTGGACCCGAACCGGCTGCTCGCACCCGAGGCGCCGGCCCGGCTCGACCTCGATGTCTCCATCCACGATCTCAAGCACCGCCGAGGCGTCCCGTCCTCGCTGGAGGCCCGGGTGGTCCTCCGGGTGGACGGCGAGATCATCGGCACCGGCGGCGGCGATTGCTCCGTCATGACCGCCGAGGTCTACCGCCGGCTGCGCCGCGGCCGTACGGAGACCGCCTGGACCGCCGCGCTCGCCGCGCCGCTGCCCGCACCCGTACCCGTGCACTCCGTCGGCCGGACCCACGACTGCGACGTGGCCCTGGCACCCGGCGACGAACCCGGCCACTGGCTGCTGCGCGCCGATGTGTCGAACGAGCTGATGTTCGACCACCCGAACGACCACATGCCCGCGATGGTCCTCCTCGACGCCGCACAGCAGGCCGCGCACATCGTCTTCGAGGGACGTCCCTTCCTGCCCTCGTCCTGCGTCGTCTCCTGCTCGCGGTACGTCGAGTTCGACTCGCCCTGCACGGTCCGGGCCGACCTCAAGGAAGAGGCCGGACGCGGATACGTGCTGTCCGTCACCGGGCACCAGGGCGGGGAGCAGGTCTTCGAGATCCTGTTCCGTGGGTTGTCCGAGGTGCGATAGGCCGTCGGTCATCCGCCGCGCCATGGCGGCTGGTCGCGCGGTACCCGCGCCCCTTCGGTGCGCTGCACAACCGTGCATCCACTAGGGGGTGTTTTGAAAGTCCTGTGCGGTGCCCGCGGTGTTCGGTGCGTGCCCTCGGCGTGCCGGACGAAGGCCCTCGTACTGGACGTACTTGGGTCTTTGGCCGGTGCGGCGAGGGTGCGTGCCGGGCGCCGTGGGTGCTGTGCGGGACTTTCAAAACACCCCCTAGTACCCGCACAGCCGGCACACCCTCCCGGGCACCTCCGGGCACCGCCCTTGCGACGATCCGCTACCGGCACCGAGGCGCTCCCGCCGTCCGAGCCGCGCATCCGTACCCCGGCATGCGTGGCGTCGTACGCGGCCCTCGCGGGCCGGGTCCTCCTCGGCGTGGCCTCGCCGGCATCCGCCCATTCGACCCTCACCGCCCTTCCACACCCTCGTCCCTCGTCCCTCAGTTGACCAGGCCCCACCAGCGGGCCTTCGACCGCCCGGCCCCGGCCGGGCGCCGCACCTCGTACCGCCTCAGCTCAGGAGCTCGTCCCATGACCCGCACCGACGGAGCCCGCACGGCACGATCCGCCCCCGCGGTCCCTCCGCCTCTCCCCCCGCACCGCCGCTCTGCCGCTCCCTGTTCATCGCACCGTCCACCCGCCGTCCACCGGCACCGTCGCGCCGACCACGAACGAGGCCCGGTCACTGCTCAGCCACGCCGCCGCCTCGGCGATCTCCTCCGGCACGGCGATCCGCGACAGCAGAGCCGCCCGCGCCAGTTCGTCCGCCACTCCGGGGACTTTCGCCATCCACGCGTCCGTCATTTCGCTGTGGGTCGCGCCGGGCACAATGGCGTTGACCCGAATTCCACTCGCCGAATATTCGGCGGCGACCGCCTTCGTCAATCCGATGACCGCATGCTTGGCGGCAATATAGGGAGCGGCCACCGGGGTCGCCACGAGCCCTGCCGTACTGCTGGTGTTCACGATGGCGCCACCGCGGCCGAGCATTGCTGTGATTTCATGGCGAAGACAGTTCCACATTCCGCGTACATTGGTGTCCATGACGGTGTCGTAGACCTCGTCGCTCATCTCGTGCATAGGCGTGCCCTCGGCCGCGACCCCGGCGTTGTTGAACGCCACGTCAAGCTTCCCGAATCTCTTCACGGCCTGCGCCACCCCCTCCGCCACCTGCTCGTTTCTCGCCACGTCGACCACCACATACTGGGCGTCGTACCCCTCGGCGCGCAGTTCGCCGACCAGCGCCGCGAGCCGTTTTCCGCGGCGGGCGGCCAGGGTGACAGAGGCGCCCTCCCGGCAAAAGACCCGGGCTGCCGCCGCCCCGATTCCACTGCTGGCACCCGTGATGAACGCGTGCTTTCCCTGAAGAAGTCCGCCGTACCGCATGGCCTCACATTACCCGTAAAATAAGTCCTCGATTCGAGCAGTACTCAATTCCGGCTCGAATCCCGGCCCGACCCTTTCACATAGCACCGGCACCCCCCACGCGCGGCGTTTTCTTCCCCCTCCGTTCCGCACTGCCTGCCCTGATCCCTTTTCCCGAGACGAGATCGGAAAGAAATTCACATGGCACCGACGCGACGGATACTGATCACCGGTGGCACCGGCTTCGTGGGCTCCCACGTCACCGCCCTACTGACCACCACCGCCGGCCCGACGGGCATCCGCCTCCTGGTCCACAACCGGCCCCCGGCCCTCGACGACACGGACCGGATGGAGGTGCGCCACGGCTCGCTGCGCGACCCGCGCTCGCTGCGCGGTGTCTGCGACGGCGTGGACACCGTGCTCCATCTGGCCTCGCTGATCGGCGGCAGCCCCGCGGACTGCGCGGCCGTCAACGACGCGGGTACCGAGGCCCTGCTGGCCGAGGCCGCTCGCGCGGGGGTCGAGCGGATCATCCAGCTGGGCACGACAGCCGTCTACCGGGACGAGCCGCACACCGGAGCCAAGGAGGGCGAGCCGGAACTCGGCCCGTCCTCGCCGACGAGCGTCAGCAGGCTGGCCGGGGAACAGCGGGTCCTCGCGGCCGGCGGTCTGGTCCTGCGCCCGCATCTGGTCCACGGCCCCGGAGACGTCTGGGTGGTCCCGGCTCTGGTGGACTTCCTCACCGCCTTCCCCCGTTGGATCGACGGCGGACGTGCCCGCACGTCCGTGATCGGTGTGCACGACCTGGCCCGGGTCGTGGCCGCGCTGGCCCTGCGGCCCGAGCTGCCGCGCGGTGCGGTCCTGCACGCGGGCCGGCCGGAGCCGGTCCTGGTGCGGGACCTGGTCGAGACGGTCTGCCGTGAGCTGCGCCTCCCCCTGCCCGAGGGCGAGGTGTCCTACGACCGGGCGGCCGCCCTGACCGGCGCCGACCGGGACCGGCTGGTCCGGCGGCGTCTGTCGTTGCTCGCGGTCGACCACTGGTACGACAGCTCCCGTCTGTGGCAGTTGCTCGACATGGCGCCCACCAGCGATTTCGCCCGTGACTTCGCCGTCGGTGCCACCTGGTACCGGTCGCTGCTCGCCCGCCGCACGGACGGCGAGCTGTTCCCCACGAGGTGACGACCGGAACCGGCGCACACGGCCGCGAACCCCACCGGACTGTCCCCGGTCCGGTGGGGCGCCGCTGCACCGATGCCACGCTAGGCCGCCCGACCGGGCTCTTCTCGCCGGGCCGCGCACGCGCTGTGGCACATCCGCGCACGACAACGGGGGTGCCGGAACGCCGGGTTGACGTGCCGGCACCCGCTGCCACGTTCACGCAGGATCTCTTGCCCGTTCGCGTCCGGCGGGCCCGTCCGGCGGTTCGCCGGGCGATGGTGACAGGACGCATCGAGGACGTACGACGACAGATCCCGCCGGATCCGAGGAGACATGAGATGGCCCCGCACGGTGACGACGTACTGGTGACAGGTGTGGGTGCGCTGACACCGCTGGGCGCGAGCGCCGCCGCGTCCTGGGACGGCCTGCTGGCCGGGCGGTCCGGTGTCCGCGCGCTCGGCGCCGACTGGCCCGAGGAGTTGCCGGTGCGCATCGCCGGCACCGTGGAGTCCGATCCCGCCGAGGCGATCGGCCGGGTGCAGGCCCGCAAGCTGGACCGGGGCGAGCAACTGGCCGTGGTCGCCGCCCGCGAGGCCTGGCGGGACGCGGGCGTGCCCCAGGTCGAGCCGGAGCGCCTCGCCGTCGTCGTCGGCACCGGCATCGGCGGCATCCTCAGCTCGCTCGGCCAGGACGACCTCTACGAGAGCTCGGGGATGCGGCGCCTGTCACCGTTCGCGGTGCCGATGCTGATGCCCAACGGCCCGGCCGCGTGGGTCTCCATGGAGCTCGGCGCGCGGGCCGGCGCCCGCGCCCCCGTCAGCGCCTGTGCATCCGGCGCGGAGTCGATCGCGCTGGGCCTGGACCTGATCCGGGCGGGCCGCGCCGATGTCGTCGTCGCGGGCGGCACGGAGGCCACCCTGCACCCGTTCATGATCGCCGCCTTCGCCCAGATGAAGGCGCTGTCCGTACAGGGCGGCGACCCGGCCGCGGTGTCCCGTCCGTTCGACGCGGCCCGCTCCGGGTTCGTGATCGCCGAGGGCGCCGCCCTGGTCGTCCTGGAACGCGCGGAGTTCGCCCGGGCGCGCGGGGCGCGTGTCTACGGCGCGCTCGCGGGTGCCGCCGTGCAGTCCAGCGCCCAGCACATCACCGCCTCCGACGCGGAGGGTCAGGTGCAGGCGATGCGTACGGCGCTGGCCGACGCGGGCGTCGAGGCACGGGACATCGGGCACGTCCACGCACACGCCACCTCCACCCCGAGCGGCGACCTCGCGGAGGCGGAAGCGCTGCAGAAGGTGTTCGGCGAGGGGGCGGCGGTCACCGCCACCAAGTCCATGACGGGCCACATGCTGGGCGCCTCCGGCGCGTTCGGCGCCCTGTCCACGCTGCTCTCCCTGCACCACGGGGTCGTACCTGCGGTCCGCAACCTCGACGAGCAGGACCCCGAGGTCCATCTGGACGTGGTCCACGGCGAGAACCGCACCGGCACCGGGGACGCGGCCCTCGCGAACTCCTTCGGCTTCGGCGGCCACAACGTCAGCCTGGTCCTGAAGCGCGCCTGAGAGCTTCCTCACAGGCGAGACAACCATCACAGCCACCGGACAACAGGAAAGAGCGGCATCTGATCGATGCCGCTCTTCCGGTGGTGCGCGAGGGGGGAGTTGAACCCCCACGCCCTTGCGGGCACTGGAACCTGAATCCAGCGCGTCTGCCTATTCCGCCACCCGCGCATTGGGTGTGTTTTCGGGCTCCGTTCCTTGCGGTGCGGCGCCTTCCGACACGCAGAACATTAGCACGCCGGCCAGGGTGGGTTCACATCCCTTTCGGCCGGGCAGCCGCCCACCTGCACCGGAACCACCGGTGCCGCATCCCGGCGGCCGCCGCTCAGGTATCAATGCGTACCTGTTCACGTATCAACCTCGTACCGGTCCGGCCCGTCTCCCCAGGAGCCGGTCCGGGTCCACAGTCAGGTGCGGGACACTGGTCTGCGGCCGCCTCTACGATCCTTGGCAGGAGTACGTCCGAGAAGAGTTCGAAGGCGGGCTCCACAGGGAACTTCGTCAGGCGTCGACACCCGTCGACCGTGCCGACAGGGGGAACCAGCCGATTCACCGGCGCGTGGATACGATCAGTAAGCAGTACCAGGTAAGGCAGCGCCCGCAAGGCGGGACACAGGACGGAAGCAGCTACGGAGGAGGTGCCCCATGGGAGTCCTGAAGAAGTTCGAGCAGCGTCTCGAAGGTCTGGTCAACGGCACTTTCGCCAAGGTGTTCAAGTCCGAGGTCCAGCCGGTGGAGATCGCGGGCGCGCTGCAGCGCGAGTGCGACAACAACGCGACGATCTGGAACCGCGACCGCACGGTCGTCCCCAATGACTTCATCGTGGAGCTGAGCGCGCCCGACTTCGAGCGCCTGAGCCCCTACTCCGGGCAGCTCGGCGACGAGCTCGCCGGCATGGTCCGCGACTACGCCAAGCAGCAGCGCTACAGCTTCATGGGCCCCATCAAGGTCCACCTGGAGAAGGCCGACGACCTCGACACCGGCCTGTACCGCGTGCGCAGCCGCACCCTGGCCGGCTCCACCGACCAGCAGGGCGGCCAGCCCGCCCCCGCCCCGGCCGGACGCCCCGGCGGCTACGGCTACCCGCCCGCCGCCGCTCCGGCCGCGCCCGCGGGAGCCCCGCCCATGCCGAGCGCGCCGCCCCCCGGCGGCGCCCGCCCCGGCGGCTACGGCTATCCGCAGCCCGTCGGCGGCCAGCGCCCCACGGCGCCCGCGGCCCCCGGCCGCACCCGCTACTGGATCGAGATCAACGGCACCCGCCATCAGATCTCCCGCGCGACGCTCGTGCTGGGTCGCAGCACCGAGGCCGACGTGCGGATCGACGACCCCGGCGTCTCCCGCCGGCACTGTGAGATCCGGACCGGAACGCCCTCGACGATCCAGGATCTCGGGTCCACCAACGGCATCGTGGTGGACGGGCAGCACACCACCCGCGCTACGCTCCGCGACGGCTCGCGGATCGTCGTGGGCAGCACCACCATTCTCTATAGGCAAGCCGAAGGGTGAAGCGGGGGCAATGTCAGAGCTGACCCTCACGGTCATGCGGCTGGGTTTCCTGGCCGTCCTGTGGCTGTTCGTGATCGTGGCCGTGCAGGTCATCCGCAGCGACCTGTTCGGTACGCGCGTCACCCAGCGCGGGTCGCGCCGGGAAGCGGGCCGGCAGCAGCAGGCGGCCCGGCAGGCCGCGCCACCGCAACAGCGCCAGCAGGCGGGCGGCGGTGGCCGCCAGCGCCGTAACGCCCCCACCAAGCTCGTCGTCTCCGAGGGCACCCTCACGGGCACCACGGTCGCGCTCCAGGGCCAGACCATCACGCTGGGCCGGGCGCACGACAGCACGATCGTGCTGGACGACGACTACGCCTCCAGCCGGCATGCCAGGATCTACCCGGACCGCGACGGCCAGTGGATCGTCGAGGACCTGGGCTCCACCAACGGCACCTACCTCGACCGAACGCGGCTGACGACCCCCACACCGATTCCGCTGGGCGCGCCGATCCGCATCGGCAAGACCGTCATCGAGCTGCGGAAGTAGTGCTGCATCATGAATAGGCGCGAGCGGAGCGAGCACGCAGCGGAGGCCCCCACGACGGGCCCCGGCGCGCTCCCGACCGGAGGGTGGGCACCGTGCGGATGTACCCGGAGCCGACGGGCGAGGTGCGCATGAGTCTGTCACTGCGCTTCGCCGCCGGATCGCACAAAGGCATGATCCGGGAGGGCAACGAGGACTCCGGATACGCCGGTCCCCGGCTGCTCGCCATCGCCGACGGCATGGGCGGCGCGGCGGCCGGCGAGGTCGCCTCCTCCGAGGCCATCTCCACCATCGTCGCCCTCGACGACGACGTGCCCGGCTCCGACATCCTCACCTCGCTCGGTACGGCCGTGCAGCGCGCCAACGACCAGTTGCGCTCGATGGTCGAGGACGACCCGCAGCTGGAGGGCATGGGCACCACGCTCACCGCCCTGCTGTGGACCGGACAGCGCCTCGGCCTCGTGCACGTCGGCGACTCGCGCGCGTATCTGCTGCGCGACGGGGTGCTCACGCAGATCACGCAGGACCACACCTGGGTGCAGCGGCTCGTCGACGAGGGCCGCATCACCGAGGAGGAAGCGACCACGCACCCGCAGCGCTCCCTGCTGATGCGCGCGCTGGGCAGCGGCGACCATGTCGAGCCCGACCTCTCCATCCGCGAAGTCCGCGCCGGCGACCGCTACTTGATCTGCTCCGACGGCCTCTCCGGCGTCGTGTCCCACCAGACCCTTGAGGAAACCCTCGCCAGCTACCAGGGCCCGCAGGAGACCGTGCAGGAGCTCATCCAGCTCGCACTGCGCGGCGGCGGCCCCGACAACATCACCGTGATCGTCGCGGACGTCCTCGACCTGGACACCGGGGACACCCTCGCCGGGCAGATCTCCGACCAGCCCGTCGTGGTCGGCGCCGTCGCCGAGAACCAGCACCAGCTGCACGACAACGGCATCATGCAGACCCCGGCGGGCCGCGCCTCCGGGCTCGGCCGCCAGGTGCCCGGACAGGGCGGCGGGGGCGGCGAGTTCGGACCGCCCGGCTCCGGCGACGTCACCGGCTTCATCAACACGGCCGGCTTCGGCGACTTCACCGACGACGACTTCGTCAAGCCCCGCAAGGGCCGCAAGTGGCTGAAGAGATCCCTCTACTCCGCGCTCGCGCTGGCCGTCCTCGGCGGCGGTCTGTACGGCGGCTGGCGGTGGACGCAGACGCAGTACTACGTCGGCGCCAACGGCGAGCATGTCGCCCTGTACCGCGGCATCAGCCAGGACCTCGCCTGGGTCTCGCTGTCGGAGGTGGAGAAGGACCACCCCGAGATCGAACTCAAGTACCTCCCGCCGTACCAGCAGGAACTCGTCGAGGCGACGATCGCCGAGGGCGGGCTCGACGACGCCCGGAAGAAGATCGACGAGCTGGCGCTGCAGGCCTCCGCGTGCAAGAAGCAGGCGAAGCGGCAGGCGGCCGAGAGCGAGCAGAACTCCAAGACCGGCGAGGGCGAGGCCGGAGGCACCACGGGAACCACGCGTACCTCCCTCACGTCCAAGGCGTCACCGACACCGAACCCGTCGGGTTCACCCTCGGGTTCGGCGTCGACCTCCCCGTCCCCGTCCACGACCGCACCCACTCCCACTCCCGGACCCACACTCTCGGAGGAAGAGCAGAAGGTCGTCTCGAAGTGCGGTACGCAGTAGGCAAGCCGTGAGAGGCCCCGTCACACGATGAGCAGTACTTCCAACACCTCGACGCACCACACGTCCACGATCGGCTCCATCGGCGCACCGAGCCGACGCAACACCGAGCTCGCGCTGCTGGTGTTCGCCGTCGTCATCCCGGTCTTCGCCTACGCCAACGTGGGACTGGCGATCAACGACGAGGTGCCCGCAGGCCTGCTGGGCTACGGCGTGGGCCTCGGCCTGCTGGCCGGCGTCGGCCATCTCGGCGTACGGAAGTTCGCCCCGTACGCCGACCCGCTGCTGCTGCCGATCGCCACCTTGCTGAACGGGCTCGGCCTGGTGGCCATCTGGCGCCTGGACCAGTCCGAGCGACTCCAGCAGAGCCGCCAGTACGTCGAGGCGGCACCGCGCCAGCTGCTGTACTCGGCGATGGGCGTCGCCCTGCTGGTGGCCGTGCTGATCTTCCTCAAGGACCACCGCGTCCTGCAGCGCTACACATACATCTCCATGGCCTGTGCGCTGTTCCTGCTGGTCCTGCCGCTCGTACCCGGCCTCGGCGCTGACGTCTACGGCGCCAAGATCTGGATCAAGATCCCCGGCCTCGGCACGCTCCAGCCCGGTGAGTTCGCGAAGATCGCCCTCGCGGTCTTCTTCGCCGGCTACCTCATGGTCAAGCGAGACGCCCTGGCCCTCGCCAGCCGCCGCTTCATGGGCCTGTACCTGCCGCGCGGCCGCGACCTCGGTCCGATCCTCGTCATCTGGGTGATGTCGATCCTCATCCTGATCTTCGAGACCGACCTCGGTACATCCCTGCTGTTCTTCGGAATGTTCGTCATCATGCTGTACGTCGCCACCGAGCGGACCAGCTGGATCGTCTTCGGTCTGCTGATGTCCGCGACCGGCGCGGTCGGCGTGGCGAGCTTCCAGCCGCACATCCAGACGCGTGTGCAGGCCTGGCTCGACCCGATGCGCGAGTACACGCTCAGCCGACAGGGTGTCGGCGGCCACACCGAGCAGGCCATGCAGGCCCTGTGGGCCTTCGGCTCCGGCGGCACCCTCGGCACCGGCCTCGGACAGGGCAACTCCGACCTGATCGGCTTCGCCGCCAACTCCGACTTCATCCTCGCCACCTTCGGCGAGGAGCTGGGCCTGGCAGGCGTCATGGCGATCCTGCTGCTCTACGGTCTGATCATCGAGCGCGGTATCCGCACCTCGCTCGCGGCCCGCGACCCGTTCGGCAAGCTGCTGGCCATCGGCCTGTCCGGCGCCTTCGCCCTCCAGGTCTTCGTGGTGGCCGGCGGTGTCATGGGCCTCATCCCGCTGACCGGTATGACGCTGCCGTTCGTGGCCTACGGCGGTTCGTCCGTCATCGCCAACTGGGCCCTGATCGGCATCCTGCTGCGCATCAGCGACACCGCGCGCCGCCCGGCCCCCGCCCCCGCACCCAACCCCGACGCCGAGATGACTCAGGTGGTCCGTCCATCATGAACAAGCCCCTGCGCCGGATCGCCATCTTCTGCGGACTGCTGATCCTCGCCCTGCTCATCCGCAACAACTACATCCAGTACGTCAAGGCCGACGAGCTGGCCTCCGACGACGAGAACCGCCGCGTCAACATCGAGCGTTACTCCACCCCGCGCGGCAACATCATCGTCGGCGGCAAGGCCATCACGGGCTCCGTGGAGTCCGAGAGCGGCGACTACAAGTACAAGCGCACCTGGACCAACGGCCCCATGTGGGCGCCGGTCACCGGCTACTCCTCGCAGGCCTTCGGCGCCAACCAGCTGGAGAAGCTGGAGGACGGCATCCTCACCGGCAACGACGACCGGCTCTTCTTCCGCAACACCCTCGACATGATCACGGGCAAGGCGAAGCAGGGCGGCAGCGTCGTCACCACCCTCAACGCCGCCGCGCAGAAGGCCGCCTACGAGGGGCTCGGCGACAAGAAGGGCGCCGTCGCCGCGATCGACCCGGCCACCGGCAAGATCCTGGCGCTGGTCTCGACACCGTCGTACGACCCCTCGAAGTTCGCCGGGAACTCCGACAAGGACGCGAAGGCCTGGAACGCCGTACAGAAGAAGAACAACCCCGACGACCCGATGCTGAACCGGGCGCTGCGCGAGACCTACCCGCCGGGCTCCACGTTCAAGGTGGTCACCGCGGCCGCGGCGCTGGAGAACGGCGAGGTCTCGGGGATCGACGAGGCCACCAAGACGCCGGACCCGTACCAGCTGCCGCAGACCACCGGGGACCCGCTCACCAACCAGCACGGTGAGTGCAAGAACGCCACCCTGAAGTACGCGCTCATGGTGTCCTGCAACACCGTCTTCGCGAAGATGGCCGACAACGTCGGCAACGAGAAGATGATCGAGCAGGCGGAGAAGTTCGGCTACAACGACCCGGAGCTGGACACCCCGGTGCGCGCCTCGGAGAGCGTCTACCCCAAGGACAACGCCCCGCAGAACGCGATGGACGGCATCGGCCAGGCCTCCAACCGGGCCACCCCGCTGCAGATGGCCATGATCGCCGCGGCCATCGCCAACGACGGCAAGCTGATGAAGCCGTACATGGTCGACCAGCTCACCTCGAACCTCGACACCATCGCGACGTACGAGCCCGAGGAGCTGTCCCAGGCGGTCTCCGCCGACACCGCGCAGAAGCTCCAGCAGATGATGGAAGCGGTCGTCAACGAGCCGCAGGGCACCGGCTCCACCGCGAGGATCGACGGGGCCACGGTCGGCGGCAAGACCGGTACCGCCCAGCACGGCCTGAACAACAGCGAGAAGCCGTACGCCTGGTTCATCTCCTACGCCAAGGTCGGCGACGGCAGCTCGCCGGTCGCCGTGGCGGTGGTCGTCGAGGACGGCGCGGCCAACCGTGACGACATCAGCGGCGGCGGTCTCGCCGGCCCGATCGCAAGGGGCGTGATGAAGGCAGTCATCGACAGCAAGCAGTGACCCCGCTCACGTCGCCTTCACATCGGTGCACGTTGCGATACCGGTCCTGTATCGAGTAACGGGCTTGGCCAGGTCACACAGAGCGAGCCGGGTACGGTAGGCCCGGACGGCAGCCTCCGAACCGTACGAACGTGCGGGTCGGGACCGACGGAGAGGGCTGGTAGGTAGCTTATGGAAGAGCCGCGTCGCCTCGGCGGCCGGTACGAGCTGGGCCAGGTGCTCGGCCGTGGTGGCATGGCGGAGGTCTACCTCGCGCATGACTCCCGCCTCGGCCGCACCGTGGCGGTGAAGACGCTGCGCGCGGATCTCGCGCGCGACCCGTCCTTCCAGGCCCGCTTCCGCCGGGAGGCCCAGTCGGCCGCCTCGCTCAACCACCCCGCGATCGTGGCGGTCTACGACACGGGCGAGGACTACATCGGCGAAGTGTCGATCCCGTACATCGTCATGGAGTACGTCGACGGATCCACCCTGCGTGAGCTTCTGCACAGCGGCCGCAAGCTGCTGCCGGAGCGCTCCCTGGAGATGACGATCGGGATCCTCCAGGCCCTGGAGTACTCCCACCGCAGCGGCATCGTGCACCGTGACATCAAGCCGGCGAACGTCATGCTGACGCGCAACGGCCAGGTCAAGGTCATGGACTTCGGCATCGCCCGCGCGATGGGCGACTCCGGCATGACGATGACGCAGACGTCGGCGGTCATCGGCACGGCACAGTACCTCTCGCCGGAGCAGGCGAAGGGCGAGCAGGTCGACGCACGATCCGACCTGTACTCGACCGGCTGTCTGCTCTACGAGCTGCTGACCGTCCGTCCCCCCTTCGTGGGCGACTCCCCGGTCGCGGTCGCGTACCAGCACGTCCGCGAGGAACCCCAGGCCCCCTCGGTCTTCGACCCCGAGATCACGCCCGAGATGGACGCGATCGTCCTCAAGGCGCTGACCAAGGACCCGAACTACCGCTACCAGTCCGCCGACGAGATGCGGATCGACATCGAGGCCTGCCTCGACGGCCAGCCGGTGGCGGCCACGGCGGCGATGGGCTCGGTCGGCTACGGCGGCTACCCGGACGACCAGCCGACGACGGCCCTGCGCTCCACGGACGCCGGCGCCACGTCGATGCTGCCGCCGATGAACCCGGACGACGGCGGCTTCGGCTACGACGACCGCCCGGACCGGCGCCGCCAGAAGAAGTCGAACACCTCGACGATCCTGCTGGTCGTGGCCGCGGTCCTGGTCCTCGTCGGCGCGATCCTGATCGGCAAGTGGATCTTCGACGGCGAGGGGGTGGCCAACACCACCACGAAGGCACCGACGTTGGTGGGCCTCACACTGCCGGAGGCCGAGAAACTCGCCGACAACGCCGAGGTGAAGCTGAACCCCAGCGAGAAGCCCTGCGAGAACCAGACGAAGGGCAAGATCTGCTCCCAGACGCCGACCCCTGGCACGAAGGTGGAGAAGAACTCGACCGTCGACGTGGTCGTCTCGACCGGCGCGCCGAAGGTGGCGGTGCCGAGTGTCCTCGGTGACGACTTCGACGACGCCAAGGCGACGCTGGAGGGCGACAAGTACGAGTTCGTCGTCAAGAAGCAGGAGAAGGTGTCCACGGAGACCGAGGGCACGGTCCTGGCCCAGGACCCCGAACTCGGCGCCGAGGTCGAGAAGGGCTCCACGATCACCCTCACCGTGGCCAAGGCGCAGGAGCAGTCGACGGTGCCGGACGTCGTCGGCTCGACCTGCGACGAGGCCAAGGCGCGGATGACGGAGAACGACCTGGTCGGCGAGTGCACCGAGGTCGAGACGCAGGACCCGAACCAGGTGGGCAAGGTCATCACGACCACGCCGTCGGCGGGCCAGCAGGCCGACGCGGGCTCCAAGGTCAACATCCAGGTCGGCAAGGCGCCCGCGAACACGCAGGTCCAGGTCCCGCAGATCCAGGGCCAGAAGCTCAAGGACGCCAAGAAGATGCTGGAGGACGCGGGCCTGGTGGTCGGCAACATCACCGGCTCCCCAAAGGACGACGCCACGGTCTTCAGCTCGAACCCGGCCCCGGGGACCACGGTCAACCAGGGTCAGACGGTCGACATCGTCGCCGTCGGCGGCGACCAGAGCGAGAACGGCGGCAACGGCAACGGCGGGATCTTCGGCGGCGTGACGGGCACGTCGTTCCGCACGGAGGACTGAATTTCCTACGCTCAACGACGAGTCCCGGCCCCGTGGGCAGGGTCTGGGACTCGTCGTTGTACTGGCCGCAGATCAGGACCAGTCAGTGCAGGAGTTGAGCTTGGTGTCGCCTTCGAAGCGGGCCACCTCGACCCCAGTCTTCTCAATGCCGTACGAGCTCTGAGCGGTGGTGCTGCGTGTGAGGGTCTCACCCGATCCCGCGTGGAGGGCGTGCCACTTCCACGTCGCGACCTGCTGACTGCCAACCCACTTGGTCAGGAGGCGCACCCTCACGTGGTACCCATCGGCGGACGTGTCCGTGACCGACAGTGCAATCTTGAACTCCCCGTACGGCCACTGGTCCCCTGAGGGATAAGTCGTCCGCATGCTGCCTCTCGCCCCGGTCGTCGAGCAGCTGGCGGTCTCCGCCGCGGACGCCTGACCGGCGAACGCGACGGTGGCCACGACCGCAGCGGCGCCGGTGGCGGCAATGCGCGTACGAGTTTTCATAACGTTCCCTCCCTGTTGGTTGCCGACGACCCCGCCCTCTCTCAGGCGATGGCCTTCCGACGATCGATACCGGTGATCACCTGAAGGCTTGGCCGATCACAAGCACGAATCGAACATATGGCCGATACCTGATCATCCCGCTCACCGCGAGCAGACGGGGCAACAACCTGCAGGCTCACGCCAAGCCCGAAACAAGGAGGCTCGGCCACTCGCACGTTCGGTGGGCGAAAATAATCACTCCGGAAGGTCGCCACGTTCAGCCTGGGTTGCAAGACAACGGGCGCTTCTTCACCGCATGCCTGCGCGACCGCCGATCGCGTCTTCATATGTGACGACTCGTTGATCGGGTGGGGCGGAGTGTCAGAGCTCCGCCCCTACCCAGCCACAGTCTGAAGGAAGGGCAGAACGTGATCAACGAATCAGCGCTGCTGGAATCGAAGACCCTGCGCAACAGCGTCCTGGATCGCACCGACGTGCTCGACAGGGTCAAGGCGCTGTCACTGCTGCCGGACGGGATGCATGTGACGACGGCGATTTGGCGGCGTACTTCGGGGTCACCACGGACGTCGTCCGCCAGCTGTCGAAGCGCCATCGCGAAGAGCTGGAAGTCAACGGCATGGTCGTCCTGCGCGGCGCTGACCTGCGGAAATTCGAGAGTGACAACGTGTCACTCTCACTCGGCGGTTATCCACAGGCACGCCGAAGCCTCACCATCTACTCACGTCGAGCCGTCCTCAACATCGCGATGCTGCTCCGCGACAGCGACGTCGCACGTCAGGTGCGTGTGTACCTCCTGGACATGGAGTACCTCGCCCGCACACAACCTGTGGAAAACCCTGCCCCCACTGACGTCGTGTCCCTCGACGACCGCATCGACCAGCGCATCACCCACATCCTCGGCAAGACCGTCGTCCCCATGTTCAACGCCCTGATCGAAACCTCAGGCGAACACCGCAGGGAGCTGATTGCTCTCCGCACAGGCGTCCAGCGCATCGAGAAGCGACTCCAGCAGCACCACGCTCGGCTACAGAGGCTGGAGAGCCCACAAGAGGCCCGCCCCCTGGCCGGGGTCATGGCCGCCATGGACGCCATGAACGGGCGGGAGTTC
Organism: Streptomyces sp. P17; assembly: GCF_032436805.1. Taxonomy (NCBI): domain Bacteria; kingdom Bacillati; phylum Actinomycetota; class Actinomycetes; order Kitasatosporales; family Streptomycetaceae; genus Streptomyces; species Streptomyces sp. P17. The sequence goes on from NZ_JAVRBF010000007.1 coordinate 21,907, forward strand.
GAGGAACACGTCGCCACGCTGCTGCGGCGCGACGGCTGCACCAGCGTCGTGGTGCAGGGTCGCGGCAGGAACCGAGGTATCGACATCACCGCGCGCACCGCAGACGGACGGCTCCTCGTCGTCCAGTGCAAGAGGTTCGCACCCCACCTCTCCATCACCAGCCCCGAGGTCCAGAAGTTCGCTGGTGCGGCCAAGGTTCTTCACGGCTCCGAAGTAGCCCTGTTCGTAGCAACCTGCCCCTTCACCCGTGACGCCCTGAACATCGCCGCCGAGAGCGGGATCACCGCCGTACATCCTGGACAGTTGGAGGAGTGGAGCTCTGGCGAACCGCTGACGGTTCTCAATTAGCCACGATGTGACGCGACGAGGCCCGAAGCCGCAAGAGATAGTTGCGGCTTCGGGCCTTTGCCATGTTAACGACTGAGCTCCTGAAAGGAGCTCAGTCAGCGCAGTTCCTCCGGCGGAGTCCGCTGCTCGTCCACCTTCTCCACGCGGTCCAGCTCGCCCCACACGATGTAGCGGTACCGGGAGGTGTACACCGGGGTGCAGGTCGTCAGGGTGATGTAGTGGCCCGCCTTCTGCCTGCCCGACTCCTTGGGCACGGCGTCGAGGACCTTGACGTTGTACTTCGAGGTCTCCGGGAGCGTGGCGTAGACCTTGTAGACGTACCACTTGTCCTTCGTCTCGAAGACGATCGGGTCGCCCTGCTCCAGCTTGTCGATGTTGTGGAACTTCGCGCCGTGGCCGTCGCGGTGGGCGGCGAGGGAGAAGTTGCCCTTCTTGCCGGAGGTCGGCAGGGTCGCCTTGACCGGGTCGGTGTAGTAGCCGGCGACGCCGTCGTTGAGGATCTTCGCCGTCGTGCCCTTCTCGACCAGGATCTCGTCCTTGGTCATGTCCGGGACGTGCAGGAAGCCGATGCCGTTCTTGGGGTCGTAGGCCACCGGGCCGTCCTCGTCCTGCTGGGCCCAGCTGTCGCGGACCTGGTCGCCCTGCTGACCCGCCTTGCGGTCCGCGATGACATTCGTCCACCACAGGGAGTAGACGACGAACAGACCCAGCACCAGGCCCGCCGTGATGAGGAGTTCACCGAAGACGCTGATCGCCGCCGCGATACGGCCGGTGCCCCGGCGCCGCGGGGAGACGGGGGTGTCCGTCAGCTCTTGCTGCCCGGTGGTCGCTGCCACTGTTCATCTGCCCTTACTGGACGAGCGCATCCGGCTTGCCCTTGCTGCGCGGCCGTTCCTCGACCATCTTGCCCCAGACGATCAGCCGATACTTGCTGGTGAACTCCGGCGTGCACGTGGTGAGGGTGATGTAGCGGCCCGGCTCGGTGAAGCCCCCGTCCTTGGGGACGGGATCCAGCACGCTCACATTGCTCGGTGACGTCACCGGCAGCATCGACGCCATCTTGTAGACGTAGTACTCGTCCTGCGTCTCCACGACGATCGGGTCGCCCGGCTCCAGCTTGTTGATGTAGCGGAACGGCTCGCCGTGTGTGTTGCGGTGGCCGGCCAGACCGAAGTTCCCCGTCTTCGCGTCCGGCATCGCCGTCTTCAACTTACCCTCGCTGTAATGCCCGACCATCCCCCGGTCCAGCACCTTCTTCTTGCTGATGCCCTCCGCGATGGGGACCACGACATCCAGCTTCGGGATGTGCAGGATGGCGAAGCCCTGGCCCGGCTCGAATGTCCCGGGGTTGCGCCGGCCGCTCTCCCAGCCCTCCTGGAGGTTGTTCCTCTCCTTGTCCGCCTGCACGTTCGCCCGCACGTTCGTCCACCACAGCTGGTAGCTGACGAACAGCAGCATCAGCACACCGGTCGTGATGAACACCTCGCCGATCGCCCGGCTGGCGATCACTCCCGGACTCGGCTTGCGGGCCCGCGCCTGCCGCCGTGCCTCCACCCGCGACAGCGGCCTGCCATCGGACTCCAGGGTCTCCGGCGCAGGCCGTGGCCCGCCCCCATGACGCCCATGACGCCGCTTGGCGGCCTTCCTACGGGCCGCACGGCCCCCGCCCGGGGATCCGGAAGCGGAAGCCTCGGACACGCCCGCAGACGCGGATATTCGCGTCGGCGGTTCCGGAACCCGCAGCGCCACCGTCTCCTCATCGGCCGGCGGCAGCCAGGGCTCACCCGCCCCCGCGCTGTCGTACCACTCCCCGAGCGCACCGGAGTCCCCGTACGGCTGCTCCCCGTACGAGGCACCGGACTCGCGCTCGGGGCGCAGTTGGGTCACGCCGTGGCCCTGCCCACCACCGGGGCGAGCCCCGCCGCCCTCGCCACGGCACCCTGGTCGCCGCACTCCACCAGCCAGTTCGCCAGCATCCGGTGACCGTGCTCGGTGAGCACCGACTCGGGGTGGAACTGCACACCCTCGACCGGGAGTTCACGATGACGCAGGCCCATGATGATGCCGTCGTGGGTGCGCGCCGTGACCTCCAGGGCGGGCGGCACCGTGGCCGGCTCGGCGGCCAGGGAGTGGTACCGGGTGGCCGTGAAGGGGGAGGGCAGGCCCGCGAAGACACCCTTGCCCTCGTGCTCGACGGGCGAAGTCTTGCCGTGCAGCAGCTCCGGCGCCCGGTCCACGACACCGCCGTACGCCACCTGCATCGACTGCATGCCCAGGCAGACGCCGAAGACCGGGACACCGCTGGCCGCGCAGTGGCGGACCATCTCGATGCAGACGCCCGCCTCCTCCGGCGTACCGGGGCCCGGCGACAACAGGACGCCGTCGAAGCCGTCCTGGGCGTGGGCCGTGGAGACCTCGTCGTTGCGCAGCACCTCGCACTCGGCGCCCAACTGGTACAGGTACTGGACCAGGTTGAAGACGAAGCTGTCGTAGTTGTCGACGACGAGAATGCGCGCGCTCACTGGTTGTCCACCGTCACATTGTTGAAGGGCAGCAGCGGCTCGGCCCACGGGAAGACGTACTGGAAAAGGACGTACACCACGGCCACGACCAACACGAGTGACAGCAGGGCCTTCACCCACGCGTTTCCCGGCAGATGCCGCCAGATCCAGCCGTACATGCCGTCCCTTCCGTAGCGCCACGGCACCAGACTCACGCCGTACCGCCCACCAGACTAACGGCGCAGGGCCGCTGGTTTCCCGGCCTCCACAGGCTGTGTGGCGTCCAGGTGCGCCCAGACGATCAGCCGGTGGCTGCGACCCCACTCCGGTTCACACGTGGTGAGCGTGAGATAGCGGCCCTCGCGCGTGTACCCCGACTTACGCGGCACAGGGTCGATCACCTCAATGTCCGTGGGCACGGTTTTGTAGGGACCTTTGTCAATGCGATACGTGAACCAGGTCGTCCCGTCCGTCAGCACCACCGCGTCCCCGCGCCGCAGCCGGGGGAAGTCCTTGAAGGGATCGCCGTACGTCCGCCGATGGCCCGCGACCGAGAAGTTGCCCTTCTGCCCCAGCTGCGCGGTGCCCGCGTAATGGCCGAGGCCCTTCTTGAGGGTGCCGGGGTCCGTCCCCTCCAGCACCGGCTTGTTCCACGTGAAACCAAGGCGCGGGATGTACATGATCGCGAAGGGTTTGCCGCTGCGGTACGGCGCCGGCTCCGGCGCAGCGGCGGCGGGGGCACCGGCGGCGGGACTCGGCCGCGGACTCCCCTGCGCCCACTGGTCTTCCAGCTGATCAATCTGGTCGTCCATCACGCTGTCGGCCTTCACGCCCGTCCAGAACAGCACATAGACGACGAACAGGACGATCACGGTGCCGACGGTGATGCACAGCTCGCTGACGGTCCTGACGACAACGCGCACCGGCCGCTCCCGGCCTCACTCCACGGGCTGGGCATACTGCAGATCCACTGTGCCCGAGTAACCGGGAAGAGTCACCGTCCCGTCCTCGGTGACTTTCCAGCCGAGGCCGTACACATTCACGTAGACCATGTAGTTCTGGATCGCCGGGCTCTCCGCGAGCGCCTTCTGCAGCTTCTCGGGCTCACCTATCGCCGTGATCTTGTACGGCGGTGAGTAGACGCGGCCCTGGAGGATCAGGGTGTTGCCGACGCAGCGCACGGCACTGGTGGAGATCAGCCGCTGGTCCATGACCTTGATGCCCTTGGCGCCGCCCTCCCAGAGCGCGTTCACCACGGCCTGCAGGTCCTGCTGGTGGATGACCAGGTAGTCGGGCTGCGGCTCGGGATAGCCGGGCAGCTTCGCGGTGGCGTCCGGCGGGGCGTCGTTCAGGGTCACGGTGAGCGCCTCACCGGTGAGCTTCTGTGTGCCCGCGCTCTTCTCCAGGCCGGCCAGCTTCTCGTCCTCGGCCTTGGTACTGCCGTCGTCCCGCTCCGCAAGGGTCTCCACGTCCTCGCGCAGGGCCGCGTTGGACTCGTCGAGCCCGCCGTTCTTCAGGCTGCGCTCATGGATCAGGTCCGAAAGCTTCAGCAAGGAGGCGTCCGTGCGGATATTGGTGCCCTTGGCCGTATTGAAACTCGTGAAGAAAATGAGGCCCGCGAGAGCGAAGACGGCAGCGGTGAGCACCCGCACGGGCCGGAAGCGGCGCCCGCGGGCAGGACTGGATCCCGGTGGGGGGAAGTCGGCAGAATTGCTCAACGTACCCTTATCTCCTTCGGCGCCACGGAAGCACTACGCTAACGGACGCCCGGGGGAGCACTCAGTGTCCCCTTGTACGCTGCCCCGAGCCAGCCACAGTTCCCTGCGCGGCCACGCAGCGCATCGACAGGAGAGACCCTCGTGCCGAAGTCACGTATCCGCAAGAAGGCCGACTACACGCCGCCGCCGGCGAAGCAGGCGACCGCCATCAAGCTGACCAACCGCAGCTGGGTGGCGCCCGTCATGCTGGCCATGTTCGTCATCGGGCTGGCCTGGATCGTCGTGTTCTACGTGACCGACGGATCGCTGCCCATCGACGCCCTGGGCAACTGGAACATCGTGGTCGGCTTCGGGTTCATCGCCGCCGGATTCGGCGTCTCCACGCAGTGGAAGTAAGGGCCACGGCCCAGTGAACTCAGCTCTGCCCACGGCTATCCCCTGAGTTATCCACAGCGGTTTTCCACACATGGGGAAAAGAAAGACGATCTGTGGATAACCTCTCGGGTGTTGACGCCGGTATGACGGAAGTACCGGAAATCGAAAACGTGTTCGCACCCTGTCTGACCTGCGGAAACACTGGTCAGCGACAGGGGGCACAGCTGTTCCCACACAGTGTGCACAAGATCCGGCACGTGCTGTGGACAACAGCCTCGCTCACCTGTGGAAACGCACAGCTCAGGTGAGCTGTGCGGTCCGCAGCAGAGTGAGCCCGACGATCACCGCCAGCACCAGCGCGCAGGTGCCGTACTGGATCAGGGCGCGCCGCTCGCGCGGGGCGTGGACCATGCCGTAGCCGATGACGACGCCTGCCACCAGGCCGCCGATGTGGGCCTGCCAGGAGATGTTGAAGCCCGGGCTGAAGGTGAAGATCAGGTTGATCGCCAGCAGGGCGATAATGGGCCGCATGTCGTAGTTGAGGCGGCGCATCAGGACGGCGGTGGCGCCGAAGAGGCCGAAGACGGCACCGGAAGCGCCGAGGGTGGCCGTGGTGGGGGAGGCCAGGAGGTAGGCGAGGGTGCTGCCGGCCAGGCCCGACACCAGATAGAGGGCCAGGTAGCGGGCCCGGCCCAGGGCGGCCTCCAGGGGGCCGCCGAGCCACCACAGGCTGAGCATGTTGAAGCCGATGTGCCAGATCTCCTCGTGCGTGAACATCGAGGTGACCAGGCGGTACCACTCGCCGCCCGCGACGCCCTGGGTGGGCGTGAAGGGCTCGGGCGGCCAGGCGCCGAGAAGGTACAGGTCGCCCAGCAGGGACGAACTCGCCTGCACGGCGACGAACACCGCGAGGTTGATGCCGATGAGGATCTTGGTGACGAGGTGGGGGTCCGCGGTGAGGGTGCCGCCCGCGATCGTGCGGGGGCGGGCCGCGGTGGGCGGATGTCCGGTGCCGGAGCCGGTGCGGACGCAGTCGGGGCACTGGAAGCCGACCGAGGCGCTCACCATGCACTCGGGGCAGATGGGGCGCTCGCAGCGCGTACAGCGGACGCCGGTCTCGCGGCCAGGGTGCCGGTAGCAGCCGGGCAGGCCCTGGGCCTGGTGCGCGCTGTCTGGCGCCTGGTCCATGAGATCCCCTAAGTCGTCGTCACGGCATGCACCCGCCCCGCCCATCTTTACGGATGAGCGGGGCGATTGGTTCCCTTCGGACAGGTTCCAGGACCTGTCCTAGCGGGTCTCGACGACGACGGACTCGATGACGACGTCGCTGACCGGGCGGGTGGTGCGCGGGTTGATCTGGGTGGTGGAGATGGCGTCCACGACCTTCTGGCTGGCCGGGTCGACGACCTCGCCGAAGATGGTGTGCTTGCGGTTGAGGTGCACGGCCGGGGCGACGGTGATGAAGAACTGCGAGCCGTTGGTGCCCGGCCCCGCGTTGGCCATGGCCATCAGGTACGGCCGGTCGAAGCGCAGGTCGGGGTGGAACTCGTCCTCGAACTCGTAGCCGGGGCCGCCGATGCCGGTGCTCAGCGGGTCGCCGCCCTGGATCATGAAGCCACTGAGTACCCGGTGGAAGATCGTGCCGTCGTAGAGGGGCTCGTTCGACCGCTCGCCGGTGGCGGGGTTGGTCCACTCACGCTCGCCCTTGGCGAGTTCCACGAAGTTCCGCACCGTCTTGGGCGCGTGGTTCGGCAGCAGCCGTACTTCGATGTCGCCGTGGTTGGTCTTCAGGGTGGCGTAGAGCTGCTCGGCCACGATGTGCCTTCCGTTGTCTTCTGGTGACTCTTCGATCCTTGCAGAAATCCGGTCGAGTGGCCCCGGGCCGGGAGCGCGGATCGGCGATCCGTGGCATTGTCGACGACAAGCTCCTGTTGCCCTGTATTCATCTCCATGACCCGGATGCCGCTGTGTGACCCGGATGCCCGTCCTCACATGCCCCCGGGCTCATTGACAGGCATGATCCCCAAAAGGGTGGAAAGTCGAAATACGTAACGCCACCGAGGAGGAGGAACCGTGACCCGCAAAGACAGCGTGCGCGCCGCAGCCGGCTCGGCGAAGGACAGCGTGCGGCACGCCGCGGAAGTGGTGGCGCCCTACGCCGGCACAGCCAAGGATTCGGCCGCGCACTATGCACACGAGGCCCGCGTACGGCTCGCGCCGAAGGTGTCCCAGGCCGCTGAGCAGGCCCGTGTGCAGTACGACGTCCATGTCGTGCCGCGCCTGGAGCAGGCCCGCACCCATGTGCCGCCGAAGGTCGACCATGCCGCTCATGAGGCCGCCGTCCGTACCCGTATCGCTGCCCGGCAGGCGGCCGACTACTCGCGGCCGAGGCTGGAGCATGCGGTGGCGGTGGCAGGGCCCATGAAGGGCGAGGCCGCGGCGCGCAGTGCGGCCGCGCTGGCCGCGCTGCGCGGCCAGATCACTCCGCAGGAGATCCAGAAGCTGGCCCGCAAGCACGACCGCCGGGCACGGGCCGGCCGGCTCGCGAAGGCGCTGCTGGTCGCGGGTGCGGTGGCGGGCGCCGCTTTCGCCGCCTGGAAGTGGTGGGACAAGCAGGCCAACCCGGACTGGCTGGTCGAGCCCCCCGCCGCGACCGACGTGCCCGAATCGGGCCACCTCACCTCGGTGGACGGCAGCGCCCCCTCGGTCCTCGACCCCGAGGTCGAGGCGAAGGAGGCCGAGGAGGCCGCGAATCGCGAGGAACGCCCGTGATCTGACGGCGTTCCGCGCACAGCGCCCCGCGGGGCAGGAGACCTGTCGGGGGTTTCCCGCCCCGCGGTGCTGTTTCCTGCGGTGCTGTTTCCTGCGGTGCTGTTTCCTGCGGTGCTGTTTCCTGCGTCAACCGACCCGGTGCGCCCGCCGATACCCTCACCGCGGCCAGATAGCCGCCCGGGTGTAGGCGGTCCGGGCGGTGAGCGGGAGGGTGGCCCCCCGGCATTCGAAGCCGAGGTGCCGCGGTCCCGCGTTTCACGTGAAACAGCGCCGCCACCCGAGCCACCTGTTCGGTGTCGATGCCGATTTGTGCGCCCAGGGAGACGGCAGCCAGCACGTGGCGGCCGCTGTGGGTGACGCTCAGGGGCAGCCGGGGGTACCCCGCCACGCAGGGGCGGCCCTCGCCTCGGCGGCCGGTGCGCAGGGTGGACCAGGGGGCGCCGGTGAGCTGGGCGGCGGGCAGGTTCCCCCGCAGCGCCACCTCGCGCTTGCGGACGTCGATGGGCTTCCATACGCGCCATCAGTTCCCGGAAGTCGTAGGGCCATGGTCGTCGGCGCCGCCTGGAGGGCGAGGACCGTGTCCAGCTCGGACACCTGGGAGCCGATGGCGATCACCGGGGTGTCCCGGGCCGCGCGCAGAGTCCGAGGAGCACGAGATCGGCCCCCATGTCGGCGTCGAGGGCCTCCCGGCCGCTCGCGACGGCCCGCGCCTGCTGCCCGCACCGGATTAAACCCTCTTTCAGGGCCTCCCTGTGCTTTTCCTGGCTCTCCACGACAAGGACTGTCAAGGTTTCCTGTCCGGTATTGGTCACCGGAAAGCCACTGTGCATTATCACACCCCCCGATGCGATCAAGTCAATTTACCGATATGGCCGCCCTAACAGGTCGATCACCCGCGCTGACCTGTGGCGATGCTCACCAAGCCACTGCCGGGACGACCGAAACAAGCCACCCGATAAACGCAGCTACCAACCCGATGCAATGGGTCACGGAAATCACCAGGAATCACTTGAGGACCCCCCAGGGACACCCAGGGGAACCTCAAGAAGTAGTCCCTTGAGTGGCCTGTGAATTGAGTCACCGCAATTTCGACCGAGCGGGATTAGCCATCGCCGCCCCACCGCCCCCCACGCAAAACGCCCCCGACCTGGCGTTACCGCAGGTCAGGGGCGTTGCTTGTGGAGCCTAGGGGAGTCGAACCCCTGACATCTGCCATGCAAAGACAGCGCTCTACCAACTGAGCTAAGGCCCCGGGACGGGTGACGACCAGCCGGAAGAACCACGCATCCGGTGGGCGCCGCGAACCAGAGTACCGGGTCGCCCGGGGTATCTCGCAAAAAGATTGGGGGTCCCGATGGCCGACCACTCTCCGTAAGATGCTCCGCGTGGTTCGCGACAGCGAACCGCGGTTCTGGGGAAGCGATGGGGAGACGCAATGGACGCCGCACAGCAGGAAGCGACCGCGAGAGCGCGGGAACTGCAGCGGAACTGGTACGGGGAGCCGCTGGGGGCGCTCTTCCGTAAGCTCATAGACGATCTTGGTCTGAACCAGGCTCGTCTGGCGGGGGTACTGGGCCTGTCCGCGCCGATGCTGTCACAGCTGATGAGCGGTCAGCGGGCGAAGATCGGCAATCCGGCCGTGGTGCAGCGGGTGCAGCTGCTGCAGGACCTGGCGGGGCAGGTCGCGGACGGCAGTGTGAGCGCGGCCGAGGCCACCGAGCGCATGGACGAGATCAAGAAGTCGCAGGGGGGCTCGGTGCTCAGCAACACCGCACAGTCGACGAACAGTTCGGGGGCGCCCACGGTCAAGCGGGTGGTCCGCGAGATCCAGTCGCTGCTGCGCTCGGTCGCCGCCGCCGGCGACATCATCGAGGCCGCGGACACTCTCGCCCCGACCCACCCGGAACTGGCGGAGTTCCTGCGGGTGTACGGAGCGGGCCGCACCTCCGACGCGGTCGCCCACTACCAGTCCCACCAGAGCTGACCCCGCGTCCCGGTCGCCGAAGGGGGTTCGGCGGGCGGGAAGCGGAGGCAGGACGCGAGGGGGTCGCGTCTCACGAGCGCGAGGGGGCGCGGGCCTCGGCACACGGGGTCGCGGCACCGGGGTTTCACGAGTCTCGGCACCCGGGGCCACACGTCGCGGCACCCAGGCTCGCGGCGCGCGGTATCTCACGGCGCGAGGGGGAGTCGTATCGCTCGTCGAGGGGGAAGCAAGGGGGGGTAAGCGGAGGGGGAGGAGCGACGCACAGCCATGGGTGAGGTCTTCGCCGGGCGGTACGAACTGGTCGACCCGATCGGACGCGGAGGGGTGGGCGCCGTATGGCGCGCCTGGGATCACCGCCGCCGCCGGTACGTGGCCGCCAAGGTGCTCCAGCAGAGCGACGCGCACTCCCTGCTGCGCTTCGTGCGCGAGCAGGCCCTCCGGATCGACCACCCCCATGTGCTCGCCCCCGCCAGCTGGGCCGCCGACGACGACAAGGTCCTGTTCACCATGGACCTGGTCGCCGGCGGTTCGCTGGTCCATCTGGTCGGCGACTACGGCCCCCTTCCCCCGCCCTTCGTCTGCACCCTGCTCGACCAACTCCTCGCGGGGCTCGCCGCGGTGCACGCGGAGGACGTCGTGCACCGCGACATCAAGCCCGCCAATGTGCTGCTGGAAGCCACCGGCACGGGCCGGCCGCGGCTGCGTCTTTCCGACTTCGGCATCGCGATGCGGCTGGGCGAACCACGGCTGACCGAGACCAACCTCGTGGTGGGAACGCCCGGTTACCTCGCGCCCGAGCAACTGCTCGGCTCGGAACCGGACTTCCCCGCCGACCTGTTCGCCGTGGGACTTGTGGCGCTGTATCTGCTGGAGGGCGCCAAGCCGGATGCCAAGGCGCTCATCGAGTACTTCGCGGCGCATGGCACACCGGGGGCGCCCAAGGGGATTCCCGAGCCGCTGTGGCAGGTCGTGGCAACCCTGCTGCAGCCGGATCCGCAGGCGCGGTTCCACACGGCGACCGGGGCCCGCAAGGCGCTCGCCTCGGCGGCCGAGCTGCTGCCAGGGCCGAGCCCCGACGACGAGGTCATCGAGATCTTCGACCAACTCGGGCCGCTGCCGGAAGGGTTCGAGCCCGACGGTCCGCTCAAGAAGGCACCGGGAGTGGAGCACACCCCGACGAAACCGCTGCCCAGCATGCCCGGCACATCGGACACCGGCAGCTTCCACCTGCCGCCACCTCAGATACAGCCCCAGGAACAGCAGCAGCCCCCATCCGGCCCCACCCATGTCCTGTCCACCCCCCGTCCGTACGTCCCGCAGTACCCCGCGCAGCCCCCCACCCCGGTTCCGCACCGGAGTCCCGACACTGCCTCTACTGCTTCGTACACCGCTCAGGTCCCGGAGGTTCCCCCTCCGACGACAGGCCACCGCACGGCCCGCCGCCGAGCCGCCCGCCGAGCAGCCCGCCGCCCCGGCCCGCCCGCGAAGGCCGCGATCCCCCTGCTCCTGCTCGCCCTGGCCCTCTACGCCACGGGATTCTGGGCCCTGGCCCGCATCTGAAGCGGGCGCGCCCGTGGATCTGAAGCGGGCGCGCCCGTGGATCTGAAGCGGGCGCGCCCGTGGATCTGAAGCGGGCGCACCCGTATCTGACCGAGGGCGCTACGACGCCCTCCGCCGCCCCACTGTCGTCCACACTCCCAGCACGCCCAGAATCACCGTGCCACCCCCGATGCCGCTCACCGCGACCACCGTCATCAAGGCATCGTCGTCCTCCGCGTCCCCAGCCCCGGAAGGCACCCCACCGGGCTCCCCCACGCCCACAGGCGACGCGAACACGTCCTGCGGCTCGAACCGCCCGTCATAAGCCGGCCCACCCCGCTGCGCCCCGTCGATCCCGACTCGCAGCGTCAGTGCGAACGGCCCGTTGCCGAACCGCTCGGCCACCTGCGCGCCCAGATGCACGACCAGGTAGTAGGAGCCCCCGAACCGCATCCCCGTGACCTTGTCGGTGCTCCCGTACCGGTTCTCGTACGCCACCGGCGGCAGCGGATCGAGCGAGGCGGATCGCTGGCTGCCGTCGTAGTTGAGGCTCACATCGTCGAGAGGCGCACGCACAGGGTTGTGGACGGACAGCTCAAGCGCCCCCACGACCACCCGGGAGCCCCCACCCGAACTCGCCAGCTCGGCAGTCGCGTAGGGCCGCTCACCCCAGTCCACCGGCACCTTGTAGAACACGGTCTGCCCCGGTGAGACGTCCGAGCGCCATGCGCCCTGTCCCACGGAGACGGCCGAGGCGAACCCGGTGCCACCGTCCCGACGTACCGCCTCGCCCGTCAGCGGCTCGGGGGAGGCGGAGTCCCAGGCCTCGGGGGCGTCGGTCGGTGCCGCCTTCTCCAGAGGCGGCTCCGAGAAGGTGGCGAGTTCCAGGTCCCAGGCGACGTCGTCGGGCGTCGTCGTCCCCACCCGCTCGACCACCACGTAATACGCGCCCGGCTCCGCACAGCGCGAGCGCGCGGCGGACGGCTCCCGCATGGCCACGGCCGTGATCGGACGCGCGCTGCTGCCGCCGCCGAAGGTCTCCGTCTCGGAGGAGCAGAAGCGGCTGTCGGCATCGTGCACCGAGACCCGGATCCCGTCGGAGGCGGAGACGGGGGCGTCGGCCGGAGGGACCGCGGTGGCGGAGATGTACGCGCTGGAGGTGGCGTCGAGGTCGAGGCGGTAGTAGACGTCCGTGCTGACCGGGAGCGAACTGCGATACGTCCGACCGGGTTGCAGGCCTACGGCGTCCGCGGTGCTCCCGACGCCCGGGACGGTGGTGGCGTCCGGGGCGAAGCCATAAGGCGTCGGCGCCGGCGCCGCAACCGCGGAGGGCACCCCGGCCCCGGCCGCGCCCAGCACCACCGCCACGACGGCCACGCGGCACACCGCACGCCACCACGCCGTACGCCGCCCCATCACGCGCCACCCCTTCTCGCCACAGAACCGGTCACCGGACCAGTCACCGAACCCGCCGCCGGACCAGTCGCCGGACCAGTCGCCGGACCAGTCGCCGAACCAGTCGCCGGACCGCGGAACGTGCCCCATCCTGCCCACCCCGACGGCTCGCCACCCCGCGAACGGCAACACAAAACCCCGACCGCAACACGGTCGGGGTCTGTTCTCAGCTCAGCTTGTCGATACTCACGAACCCGTGGGCACGGAGTCAGTCGCCTCCGTCCACAGATCCTGCTCGGCGCGATCCGCCTGGATCTGGCGGTACACGAGGAGCCCGCCGATGGCGGCCAGTGCGACCAGGAGAAGCTTCTTCACCGCGCGACCTCGTCTTTCGTTGACGTAGGGGACCTCTGGCGCCCGACTATACACACCGACCGATATCGATCGGTGACCTGTGCGGGACCCCCCAACTCCCCTCCGGTGGACCGCAGTAGAAGCGGAGTTCTCCGCTCCGATCCGAGGGTGATCACACCCCTACGCACGGTTACTTTGGGCACTCTTCTCCGCTTTTCCGCCTCCTTGCACCCATCCGAGTGGTGTTCATCTGAACATCGACGCGCCACGGGCCCAGGTCCACCACTTCGCGGCCCCCATACACATCATGAGGAAAGTACGCAAATCGCCCAACCCGAAAGTGAGGGGCCATGGCCCGGAACAAGGTCATGAATCTGTGGACCGCCATCGTCACCGCCTTCCTCGCGCTGTGCACGGCGCTCGGATTCGTCACCACGACCGCCGCGGCGGCAGTACCGCAGAGCGAGTCGGCCCGCAACAGCGGCAGCGAGAGCAGCGCACCGTTCACGGTGCCGGCGATGTCCCAGTGGGCCTGGTCCTACGCCAGGTCACTGCCCCCCACGATGAAGCAGCGCATCCGCGCCGAGGCGCACGGCAAGACACCGAGCTGCCGCCACCGCCCGCTCGCGGACACGGAAGCGGAAGCGGAGGCCGAAGAGGACTGCGACTCCGACGCACCCCCGGCCGAGGACACGCACCTCCCGCTCCAACGCTGACCGAACCCGCACCACCCGATCCCTCTGTCCCCCTGCCCATCCCGGCGAACTTGCGTACAGCTCCGCCCCCATCCAGGCCCGGCACTCAAATGAGTGGCCGGGCCTCGTCGTAGCCTGACCCCATGCCACGCACGCCCGCGATCCGCGACAGTCGGCGCCACCAGTGGGAGAAGAACCGGGTGCGCCGACCGCGCTCCGAGCGGGCAGGTGTCGGAGCCACCGAGCACGACACCGGTCTGGACTGCTCCGAGCTGGTCTTTCATGCCGCGTACGACGAGACCGACGCGAGCGAAGAGCTCGCCGTAGCCTTCGGTGTCCCCGTGGGCGCCCCGCTCCTCAAGCGCTCCTACCGCACGCGCCACGCCACCGAGAGCGCCCCCTTCAGCCTCGTCACCTCCTATTTCCCGCGTGCCCTGATCGAGGCGAACCCCGAGCTGTTGGACCCGGCGGGCGAACCCTGGCCCGGCGGCACCCAGCACCAACTGCACACCGTGGGCATCGAGGTGGACCGCGTCGAGGAACGCGTCACGGCCCGTCCTCCCACCCCCGCCGAGGCGCGGGAACTGGAACTTCCGGCCGGCGCCCCGGTGCTCGCCGTGCGCAAGACGTCGTACGACATCCATGACCGTGTCGTGGAGATCGCCCTGATCACACTGCCCGGGGATCGCACCGAGCTGCTGTTCACCACTCACCTGGAAAGGTGGTGAGTGCCGCCGTGCGCCGGCGCGTCATCATCGTCACCGCTGTCCACGGCCCGTCGGCCCGCTTCCTGCCGGAGGCCTACGCGTCGCTGCATGAGCAGGAGCTGCCCGAGGGCTGGGAGTGGCACTGGGTGGTGCAGGAGGACGGGACGAGTGAGGCCGTCGCGCCGTTCGTCCCCGACGATTCCCGCGTCACCTTCCGGCAGGGCCGGGCCGGTGGTCCCGGGGTCGCCCGGACCATCGCGCTCGCGCACGCCGACGGACCCTATGTGAAGGTGCTGGACGCCGACGACCGGCTCACCCCCGGGGCGCTCGCCCGTGATCTGGCGGTCCTGGAGGGCGATTCCGGGATCGGGTGGGTGACCTCACGGGTGCTGGACCTGCTGCCCGACGGTTCCACCGCCGGTTTTCCCGGCGACCCCGACGAGGGACCGGTCGAGCGGGGCGCGGTGCTCGACCACTGGCGGGCCCATGACTTCCGCGCCCAGGTGCACCCGGCCTCGCTCTGTGTACGCCAGGAGCTGCTGCTCGCCCTCGGCGGCTGGATGGCGCTGCCCGCGTCCGAGGACACCGGGCTGCTGCTCGCCCTGAACGCCGTCAGCCGCGGCTGGTTCTCTGCCGAGGTCGGGCTGCTGTACCGCAAGTGGGAGGGGCAGGCCACCGGCCAGGCCTCGCACGTCGATCCGGCGGAGCGGGCGGCACGGATGGCCGTGGCGGAGGCACGCGCGCGTGCGCTCGCCGCCACCCACTGGACCTACGACTCGCCGATCACGATCGCCTGAGACGGGCACAGCTCCGCCGCCTCCCGCACCTCCGGCTCGCCCCCGCTGTCCTCACGCCCCGCCCTGACGGCCCCGAACCCGTCCTCCACGGTGAAGACGGACGGCACCCGGTAGACACACTCGCCGGATCCGTAACACAGCTCGGGGTCCACGGAGACCTTCGTCATCTGCGCTCCTGTCTCTCACCGGGTGACTGCCCCTGCCGAGGGGCGGTCAATCAGCGGTCGAAGGGCAGATCGAGCATCCGGATGGCGTTGCCGCGCATCAGCTTGTACGTCACCTCGTCCGAAAGCCCCGCCACATGCTCGGCCGCGACCTCCTTGGTGTGCGGCCAGGTCGAGTCGACGTGCGGATAGTCCGTCTCGAAGGTGGCGTTGTCCACCCCCACGGTGTCGATCGCCTCGATGCCGTGCCGGTCCCGGAAGAAGCAGCAGAAGATCTGCCGGTAGTAGTACGTCGAGGGCGGCTCCGGAATCAGGTCCTTCACCCCGCCCCAGGCCCGGTGTTCCTCCCAGACGTCGTCGGCGCGTTCCAGGGCGTACGGGATCCACCCCATCTGCCCCTCGCTGTAGGCGAGCTTCAGCCGCGGGAACTTCACCAGGACCCCGGAGAAGAGGAAGTCCATCATCGACGCCATGGCGTTGTTGAAGCTCAGCGAGGCCTGGACGGCGGGCGGCGCGTCGGGGGAGGCCGCCGGCATCTGGGAGGAGGACCCGATGTGCATGTTCACCACGGTCCCGGTCTCCTCGCAGGCCGCGAAGAAGGGGTCCCAGTAGCCGGAGTGGATCGAGGGCAGACCCAGATAGGTGGGGATCTCGCTGAACGTCACCGCCCGTACCCCGCGGGCGGCGTTGCGGTGGATCTCCGCGACCGCGAGGTCGATGTCCCACAGCGGGATCAGACAGAGCGGGATGAGCCGGCCTCCGCTGTCGCCGCACCACTCCTCGACCATCCAGTCGTTGTAGGCGCGCACACAGGCGAGCCCGACCTCCTTGTCCTTGGCCTCCGCGAAGGTCTGGCCGCAGAAGCGGGGGAAGGTCGGGAAGCAGAGCGAGGCCTCGACATGGTTCATGTCCATGTCCTCAAGGCGGGCCTTGGGGTCCCAGCAGCCCCGTCGCATCTGTTCACGGGTGATCCCGTCGAGCGTCATCTCGTCCCGGGAGAACCCGACCGCGGCGATGATGCGCTTGTACGGGAAGAACTCGCCCTCGTACTCCCACCAGTCGGTGATCTGGCCGTCCGGATCGGTGGTGAACCGGTACTTCCCGCCCACGTAGGCGAGCTCACCGATCCCGGCGGTGAATGGTTTGGGCCCTTTGTCCCGGTACTTGGCCGGAAGCCAGGTCTCGAAGAGATGCGCGGGCTCGATCACGTGATCGTCCACGCTGATGACCTTGGGCAGTTCCCTGGTGCCGCTCACGACATCGACCACGCCGGCTACCTCCCGCCTCGCATCTGACGGTTCGTCAGAAACGACGGTACGGCCCCGGGGTGAAAGCGGCAAGCGTCAGGCGCCGGGCGACGGGAGGGACGCCGCGTCGTTCGGCACCGGTCCCTCCCCTCGCGGGGACCGGTGCCAAACGACGCGCTGGGGTCGGTCCCCGCCGTGGCGGGGACCGAAGGCTCAGGAGGTCTGCGGGCTCGCGGACGGCGATCGTTTCTCCGTCACTGCGGCAAAGGCGGCTCAGGCCGGCAGCCTCTCCGGACGACGCGCGGTTGACTGGCTACGCGGGGTGATCCTGCCAGTTGGGGCCCTTCCGGAGGAGGCCGCGGTTTTCCGTCCAGGGCTTAAGCGCAGGTCAGCCGTATAGAGTGAGTTTTCCGGTCCGGACGTCCAGGTGCGGGGAAAGTAAGGGGTGGAGGCCTTGAGTTCCGACTCAGGGGCACGCACAGCCTTCGCGGAACGCCTTGCGCTCCTGTACCGGGAGGCCGGCAACCCGCCCCTCAAGCGGGTCTCCGAGGCGGTCGTCCAGCTCCAGCGGGTGGACGAACGGGGCCGTCCGGTACGGGTGTCCGCGCAGCGCATCAGCGACTGGCGGCGCGCGAAGAACGTACCGGCTCAGTTCGCCGCCCTGGCCGCCGTGCTCCATGTCCTGATCCCGCAGGCCCGGCGCGCTCGTCCCGCGCCGGTCTCGCCCGGTCTGTACGACCTGCCGCAGTGGCAGTCGCTGTGGGAGCGGGCGGTGGCCGACCCGGTCGCCTCCGAGGAGGCCGAGGAGCCGCCCCCCGCGGTGAGCGTCTGCCCGTACCGTGGGCTCGCCTCCTACCGTCAGCAGGACGCCCGTTGGTTCTTCGGCCGGGAGCGCAGCACCGCCGCTCTCGTCGACCAGCTCCGGGCGGCCGAGCGCACCGGCGGACTGCTGATGCTGGTCGGCGCCTCGGGTGCCGGGAAGTCGTCCCTGCTCAACGCCGGTCTGGTGCCCGCCGTACGGGAGGGCGCGCTCGGTGGCGGGCGGGAAGTGCTGCAACTCGTCCCGGGCGCCGATCCGGTGAAGGAACTGACGCGCCAAATACCCGAACTCGCCGACGTGGCCGCACTGGACACGGACACCCCGCGCTTCGCGGAGGCCGTGCGCGAGGCCGTCACGGCGTGGGCCGCGCCCTCCGGTGCCCGCCCGGTCGTCATCGTCGACCAGTTCGAGGAGGCCTTCACCCTCTGCACCGACCAGCGGGAACGGCACACCTTCATCCAGATGCTGCACGCCGCGTCCGCCCCCGCCGACGGCAGCGGCCCCGCCCCCGCACTCGTCGTCCTCGGCATACGCGCCGACTTCTACGAACAGTGCCTCGGCTACCCCGAACTCGCCGACGCCCTCCAGCACCGGCACATGGTGCTCGGCCCGCTGACCGGCGCCGAGCTGCGCGAGGCCGTGACCGGCCCGGCCAAGGCGGTCGGCCTGGAACTCGAACCTGGGCTCGCCGAGCTGATCATCCGTGAGGTCAGCGCCGACGGCCCGCGCGGCGTCCATGACGCCGGTGTGCTGCCCCTGCTCTCGCACGCCCTCCTCGCCACCTGGCAGCGCCGCAAGTCCGGCCGCCTGACCCTGGCCGGCTACCGCGCCGCCGGCGGAATCCAGGGAGCGGTCGCGGCGACCGCCGAGCGGGCCTGGTCAGGCCTGGACCCGGCGGCCCGTACGGCGGCACGGCTGCTGCTGCTGCGCCTGGTCCGCCTCGGCGAGGACACCCAGGCCACCCGCAGGCGCGGCACCCGGCGCCAGCTCGCCGCCGAATCGACGGACCCCGACAAGACGGAGGAGTCCCTCGAAGCGCTGGTCCAGGCCCGTCTGGTGACCCTCGACGCGGAGACCGTGGAGATCACCCACGAGGCGCTGCTGCACGCCTGGCCGAGGCTGCGCGAGTGGATCGACGAGGACCGCGGCGGCAATCTGCTGCGCCAGCGCCTGGAGGAGGACGGCCGCGCCTGGGAGGACTCCCACCGCGACTCCTCCCTCCTGTACCGGGGCTCCCGGCTCGAACAGGCCCACAGCTGGGCGAAGTCGGCGGGCGACACCTTCCTGACCCGCAGCGCGGTGGAGTTCCTCGCGGCTTCGGTACGGCTGCGCAGGCGCACCCTGTGGATCAGCCGGGGCGCGGTGTCGGCGCTGATGGTGCTGGCGCTGGTGGCCGTCGGTTCGGCGGTGGTGGCCTGGCAGCAGCGCAACGACGCCGTGTTCGAGCAGGTGGTCGCCGAGGCGGACCGCGTCCAGTACACCGACCCGTCGCTGTCGGCCCAGCTCGACCTGGTGGCGCACCGGCTGCGCCCGGACGACGAGAGCACCAACAACCGGCTGGTCTCCATCGTCAACGCCCCGCTGGCCACCCCGCTCCTCGGCCACACCGGCGCCGTCTACCTCACCTCCTTCAGCCCCGACGGCAAGCTCCTGGCCACCGCCAGCTACGACCGCACGGTCCGGCTCTGGGACGTGAGCGACCCGGGCCGCCCGAAGCCCCTGGGCAAACCCCTCGCCGGCCATACGAGCTGGGTGAGCAGCGCGGTCTTCAGCCCCGACGGCCGCACCCTCGCCAGCGCGGCGGACGACGGCACGATCCGCCTGTGGGACGTACGGGATCCCAGCCGGCCCAAGCCGCTGCGCACGCCCCTGACCGGCCACAAGGGCACGATCTACCTGATCGCGTTCAGCCCCGACGGCCGCACCCTGGCCTCCGCGAGCGAGGACCGCACGGTCCGGCTGTGGGACGTCTCAGGACCGGACCGCCCGAAGACCGTCGCCACCCTGACGGGCGCCGAGGCCGCCGTGCGTTCGGTGGCGTTCAGCCCGGACGGCGAGACCCTGGCCGCGGGCGGCGACGACGACACCATCCGGCTGTGGAACGTCACCGACCCGCGCCGCCCGAAGCCGTACGACACCCGGCTGACCGGGCACACGGACCTGGTGCACTCCGTCGCCTTCAGCCCCGACGGCCGCACCCTGGCCAGCGGCGCCGCCGACGACACCGTCCGCCTGTGGGACGTGGCGGACCCCGGCCGCGCCACCCAGCTCGGCTCACCCCTGACCGGCCACACCGGCCCGATCTGGTCGGTGGCCTTCAGCCCGGACGGCTCCATGCTCGCCGCGGCCAGCGCGGACAGCACCGCGAGCCTGTGGAACGTCAGCGACCCGGCCTATCCCTCCCAGGTCGGCGAGCCGCTGGCAGGCAGCAGCGGTGAGATGTACGCGCTGGGCTTCAGCCCGGACGGGAAGACCCTGGCGACCGGAAGCGGCGACAGCAAGGTGCGGCTGTGGTCGATCCCGACGTCCGACATGTTCGGCCGCAGCGGCGCCTTCCGCCCCGACGGACGGATCCTCGCCACGGCCGCCCGCGACGGCAGCGTCCGGCTGTGGAACGTACAGAACCCGAACCGCCCCGCGGGCCTCAACAAGCCCTTCATGCCCGACGACGGCGGCCAGCGCTCCCTGCTGTTCTCACCCGACGGCCGCACCCTCGCGGTGCTGACGGGCAACCGCGCGGTCTACCTGTGGGACGTCTCCGACCCCACCCGCCCGGTCTCCTACGGCCCGCCCCTGACCCTGCGCACCCGCTTCATGGGCCCCGACGCGCTGGCGTTCAGCCCCGACGGCCGCACCCTGGCCACGGCCTACGACGACCGCACCATCCAACTGTGGAACATCTCCGACCCGCACCGCCCGACCCCGTACGGCTCCCCCCTCCACGGCCACCGCGGCTACGTCAACACCCTCGCCTTCTCCGCCGACGGCCGCACCCTCGCCAGCGGCAGCGCGGACGGCACGATCCGGCTGTGGAACACCACCGACCCCCGGCACACGACCCCGCTCGGCTCCCCGCTCACCGCCCACGAAGGCCCCGTCAACGTCCTCGCCTACAGCCCCGACGGCCGTAGGCTCGCCAGCGGCAGCGACGACGACACGGTCCGCCTGTGGGACGTCACGGACCCGGCCGGCACCCGGAGCCCCACCGCCACCCTGACCGGCCACACCGAGGCGGTCGTCTCCCTGACGTTCAGCCAGGACGGCCGCACCCTTGCCAGCGGCGGCAACGACAACACGGTCCGCCTGTGGAAGGTCGCCACCCCCGCCGAGGCCGCCCCCATCGGCGAGTCGATGAGCCCCAACGCCAAGACGGGCAACTTCCTGTCCTTCAGCCCCAAGAGCAACATGCTCGGCGTCTCCAGCGGCACCGACACGGTCCGCCTGTGGAACCTCGACGTCGACCGCGCCGTCCACCGCATCTGCGCCACCACCCGGGGCGTCCTGACGAAGGAGGAGTGGCAGGAGTACCTCCCCCGCCTCTCCTACGACCCCCCGTGCGAGCCCTGACGGGAACGTGATCCCGCTCACAACTCCCACCCGGCACCGAACGGCCGCCTCCCGCCGTTCAACCAGCCTTGTTACTGTTGGCCACAGCCCGATCGCTGGTGCATCCCCCGTCGCCAGCGATCGGGTCTTTTCCTGCCGCGCCCGCCTGTGAACGCCGAAGACCCCCGGTCCTGCTGGACCGGGGGTCTTCGTGCTGGTGGGGCTAACAGGATTTGAACCTGTGGCCTCATCCTTATCAGGGATGCGCTCTAACCAACTGAGCTATAGCCCCGCCGCGCTCTGCGGTGTGTGTCCCGCGCGCTGACTCCTGAAGATTAGCGCACGACGTGCGCAGTCCCAAAATCGGTTGTCGGGGAAACGTCAGGAGAGGTTTGAAACGGCGTTCACTCGTCCTCGGCCAGCGTCAGCTCCACGCCGCCCACGAAGCCGGCGGAGAGGTTGTAGATGAACGCGCCGAGGGTGGCGAGGGCCGTCGCGAGGACGACGTCGATGACCGCGATGATCGACGTGAACATCAGGACGTTCGGCAGCGACAGGAAGGACTGCAGGTCAAAGCCGTTGGACTCGTTGGATCCGGTGGCCTCCGAGATGGTGCCGCCGACCGTCGAGAAGACACCCATGGCGTCCATGACCATCCACAGCACCGCCGACGCGACGATGGTGCAGATACCGAGGGCGATGGAGAGCAGGAAGCTGACCTTCATCACCGACCAGGGGTCCGCCTTGGCCACGCGCAGACGTGCCTTACGGGTGCGCGGCATCGTCCGGGCTCCCGTGCGGGGCCTGCGGACCGCGCTCCCGGCAGCGGCCGCCGGATAGGCCTGCGGCGGGTGGTAGGGCCCGGAGGAGGGCCCCGGCTGTCGCTCGCCGGGCAGCGGCGACGCCGACGGCGCGGGCTGCGCCGGCTGCTGCTGGGCCGCCGGGGCCGGGCCGCCCGCGTACTGCTGGGCCTGCGGGCCTCGGGTGTCCGTCACAGTTCCCCCCTGGGATCCATGAGAGTCGGGTGAAGGCGAGTCGGTGGGCTGCGCGGCGGAGCCACGGCCGCCGCCGTCCGTCTCCGTACCCGTAGAGGTACCGGCCGATCCGGCGCCCGTGGCTCCGCTCACGTGACTCACTCCTCGTGCTACTCGGCCGAGGGCGCTCCGCCCTCGTCCGTGCCGGCGGCCGTGGCCGTCTCGGCGGTCTCGTCGACGGCGCCCGCGCCCTCGACTTCCTCCGCCTCGCGCCCCGCCTCGGCGTTACGTGCGATACCGACGACGGCATCGCGCTTGCCCAGGTTGATCAGTTGAACGCCCATGGTGTCACGGCCCGTCTCCCTGACCTCGTTGACTCGCGTACGAATCACACCGCCGCCGAGCGTGATGGCGAGGATCTCGTCGGTCTCCTCGACCACCAGCGCACCGACGAGCGATCCACGGTCCTCAACGATCTTGGCGGCCTTGATACCGAGACCGCCGCGCCCCTGGACGCGGTACTCGTCGACGGGAGTCCGCTTCGCGTACCCACCGTCGGTTGCAGTGAACACGAACGTACCGGGTCGAACAACATTCATCGAGAGCAGTTCGTCGCCCGCGCGGAAACTCATGCCCTTCACACCCGAGGTGGCACGGCCCATGGGCCGCAGCGCGTCGTCCGTGGCCGTGAACCTGATGGACTGTGCCTTTTTGCTGATCAGCAGCAGATCGTCCTCGGCCGACACGAGCTCGGCTCCGATCAGTTCGTCATCGGAACCGTCCTCCCGCTCCCGCAGGTTGATGGCGATGACGCCTCCGGAACGCGGCGAATCGTAATCCTTCAGAGAGGTCTTCTTCACCAGACCCGCCTTCGTGGCGAGCACCAGGTACGGCGCCGCCTCGTAGTCACGGATGGCGAGGATCTCGGCGATCGCCTCGTCCGGCTGGAAGGCGAGCAGGTTCGCCACGTGCTGGCCGCGCGCGTCCCGGCCGGCGTCCGGGAGCTCGTAGGCCTTCGCCCGGTAGACGCGGCCCTTGTTGGTGAAGAACAGCAGCCAGTGGTGGGTCGTGGAGACGAAGAAGTGGTCGACGATGTCGTCTTCCTTGAGCTTCGTGCCGCGTACGCCCTTGCCGCCGCGCTTCTGCGCCCGGTAGTCGACGGTCTTGGTCCGCTTGACGTAACCACCTCGCGTGACCGTGACGACGATGTCCTCCTCGGCGATGAGGTCCTCGATGGACATGTCACCGTCGTAGGGCACCAGCGTGGTCTTGCGGTCGTCGCCGTACTTCTCGACGATCGCGGCGAGTTCCGCGCTGACGATGCCGCGCTGGCGGATCGGCGAGGCGAGGATCTCGTTGTACTCGGTGATCTTCGCCTGGAGTTCGTCGTGCTCCTGGATGATCTTCTGGCGCTCCAGGGCGGCCAGTCGGCGCAGCTGCATCTCAAGGATGGCGTTGGCCTGGATCTCGTCGATCTCCAGGAGGTCCATCAGGCCCGTGCGCGCGATGTCGACCGTGTCACTGCGGCGGATCAGCGCGATGACCTCGTCGATGGCGTCCAGGGCCTTCAGCAGACCGCGCAGGATGTGCGCCCGCTCCTCGGCCTTGCGCAGCCGGAAGCGCGTACGGCGGACGATGACCTCGATCTGGTGGGTCACCCAGTGCCGGATGAACGCGTCCAGCGAGAGCGTGCGCGGCACACCGTCGACCAGCGCCAGCATGTTGGCGCCGAAGTTCGTCTGCAGGTCGGTGTGCTTGTAGAGGTTGTTCAGGACGACCTTGGCGACCGCGTCCCGCTTCAGCACGATGACCAGGCGCTGGCCCGTGCGCGAGGACGTCTCGTCACGGACGTCCGCGATGCCGCCGATCTTGCCGTCCTTCACCAGGTCGGCGATCTTCTGCGCGAGGTTGTCGGGGTTGGTCTGGTACGGCAGTTCCGTGACGACCAGGCACTGGCGGTTCTGGATCTCCTCGACCTCGACGACCGCCCGCATGGTGATCGAGCCGCGGCCCGTGCGGTAGGCCTCCTCGATGCCCTTGCGGCCGACCACGAGGGCGCCGGTCGGGAAGTCGGGGCCCTTGATGCGCTCGATCAGCGCGTCCAGGAGCTCCTCGTGCGAGGCCTCCGGGTTCTCCAGGTACCACTGGGCGCCCGAGGCGACCTCACGGAGGTTGTGCGGCGGGATGTTGGTCGCCATACCGACCGCGATACCGGCCGAGCCGTTGATCAGCAGGTTCGGGAAGCGGGCCGGCAGGACGGTCGGCTCCTGGGAGCGGCCGTCGTAGTTGTCCGTGAAGTCGACGGTCTCCTCGTCGATGTCACGGACCATCTCCATCGACAGCGGCGCCATCTTGCACTCGGTGTAGCGCATGGCCGCCGCCGGGTCGTTGCCCGGAGAGCCGAAGTTGCCGTTGGAGTCCACCAGCGGCATCCGCATCGACCACGGCTGCGCGAGGCGGACCAGCGCGTCGTAGATCGAGGAGTCGCCGTGCGGGTGGTAGTTGCCCATGACGTCGCCGACGACACGGGCGCACTTGTAGAAGCCCCGCTCGGGGCGGTAGCCGCCGTCGTACATCGCGTACAGCACACGGCGGTGGACGGGCTTGAGGCCGTCCCGGACGTCCGGCAGCGCACGCGAGACGATGACGGACATCGCGTAGTCGAGATACGAGCGCTGCATCTCCGTTTCGAGCCCGACGGGCTCGACACGCTGGGCGATGACGTCGCCCTCTTCAGGGGTGACAGGGGTGCTTTCGTCGGCCATTGCTGGTGAAGATCCTTCCTGGTGCGGTCAGCTGAGACCGACTCAGATGTCGAGGAAGCGGACGTCCTTGGCGTTGCGCTGGATGAACTGGCGGCGGGCCTCGACGTCCTCGCCCATGAGCACCGAGAACAGATCGTCGGCCTGGGCGGCGTCATCGAGGGTGACCTGGCCGAGGACGCGGTGCTCCTGGTCCATCGTGGTGATGCGCAGCTCCTCGGCGTTCATCTCGCCGAGACCCTTGAAGCGCTGGATCGAGTCCTCGCGGACGCGCTTGCCACGCTGCCGGCCCATCTCGATCAGCGCGTCGCGCTCGCGGTCCGAGTACGCGTACTCGACGTCGTCCCGGCCCCACTTGAGCTTGTACAGCGGGGGACGCGACAGGAACACGTGCCCGGCCTCGACCAGCGGCCGCATGAAGCGGAACAGGAAGGTCAGCAGCAGGGTGTTGATGTGCTGGCCGTCGACGTCGGCGTCCGCCATCAGGATGATCTTGTGATAGCGGAGCTTCTCGATGTCGAAGTCCTCGTGCACACCCGTGCCGAAGGCCGAGATCAGCGCCTGGATCTCCTGGTTCTGCAGGATCTTGTCGATCCGCGCCTTCTCGACGTTGAGGATCTTGCCTCGGATCGGGAGGATCGCCTGGTACTGCGGGTTACGGCCGGACTTGGCCGAGCCGCCGGCGGAGTCACCCTCGACGATGAAGATCTCGCACTTGGTGGGGTCGTTCGACTGGCAGTCGGAGAGCTTGCCCGGCAGCGACGCCGACTCCAGCAGGCCCTTACGACGCGTCAGGTCGCGCGCCTTGCGGGCCGCCACGCGCGCGGTGGCCGCCTGGATGCCCTTGCGGATGATGTCCGCGGCCTCCACCGGGTTGCGGTCCAGCCAGTCGTTGAGGTGCTCGTAGACCGCCTTCTGGACGAAGGTCTTGGCCTCCGTGTTGCCCAGCTTGGTCTTGGTCTGGCCCTCGAACTGCGGCTCGCTCAGCTTCACCGAGATGATCGCGGTGAGACCCTCGCGGATGTCGTCGCCCGTGAGGTTGTCGTCCTTCTCGCGAAGCAGCTTCTTGTCGCGCGCGTACTTGTTGATCAGGTTCGTCAGCGCCGCGCGGAAGCCCTCTTCGTGGGTACCGCCCTCGTGCGTGTGGATGATGTTGGCGAAGGAGTACACGCCCTCGCTGTAGCCGCTGTTCCACTGCATGGCGATTTCGAGGGAGAGGGCCTTGTCCTTGTCCTCTGCCTCAAGATCGATCACCGACGGGTGCACCACGTCGCCCTTGCGGGAGTTGAGGTACTTCACGAAGTCGACGATGCCGCCTTCGTAGTGGTACGTGACCGTCTTGACCTCGGCGGTCTCGTCCGCACCGGCCTCGTCCGCCCCAGAGGTGGCCTTCGCCGAATCGCGCTCGTCAGTGAGGTTGATCGTCAAACCCTTGTTGAGGAACGCCATCTCCTGGAAGCGCCGCGAGAGCGTCTCGAAGGAGTAGTCCGTGGTCTCGAAGATGTCGCTGTCGGCCCAGAAGGTGACCGATGTGCCGGTCTCCTCGGTGGCCTCGTGCTGGACCAGCGGTGCCGTGGGGACGCCCATCTTGTAGTCCTGCGTCCAGCGGTGGCCGTCGGTCCGGACCTCGACGGCGACCTTCGACGACAGCGCGTTCACCACGGAGACGCCCACGCCGTGCAGACCACCGGAGACCGCGTATCCGCCGCCGCCGAACTTGCCGCCCGCGTGCAGCACGGTCAGCACGACCTCAAGGGCCGGCTTGCCCTCGGAGGGGACGATGCCCACCGGGATGCCTCGGCCGTTGTCCACGACCCGCACGCCGCCGTCGGCGAGGATCGTCACCTCGATGGTGTCCGCGTGGCCGGCCAGCGCCTCGTCGACCGAGTTGTCGACCACCTCGTACACGAGGTGGTGCAGACCGCGCTCGCCGGTCGAGCCGATGTACATACCGGGTCGCTTGCGGACCGCGTCCAGGCCTTCGAGGACGGTGATGGCACTCGCGTCGTAGGACGCCGTGACTGAGGCCTCGGCGACTCCGGCCGCGGCCTCGGTGGACGGGATGTTCTCGTTGGGGTTGCCGGAATCGGCCACGAAGCGCCCTTTCTGGCACAGCACAAGCCAGGCTCTGGGAGTCCCCCCTCGGGGGAGGGTGCCGGAGCGGCTGCGGCATGTTGCGTTGGTAAGCCTTGATCAGCGTTGCTCAGCTTGTCCCGGACGGTCCCCACGGATGGGGCGGGATTAGCTTCCAGTCTACCGGTAGCGCCGACGGTGATGGGGGTTTGCCGGTACCTGAGTCCGCATGTGCCGCCCTGAACCGGCGTCTCCCGACTCCCCATATGCGGAGCGGGGCTCCAAGAGGCTCACAGAGGCACTCAGCGCTTCGGAGTGTCAACCCTTTGCTACTTGGGAGTCAGGTCGAGTGCGCGAGGGGATCCATCACCGCGCACAGATGTACGACACCGCCGACACCGATCCCCTCGTACGTGATGTACGTCACCCGTAGGTGTCGCCGGGTCCGGTGCTGCCCGGGGCCCGCAGCGGGCCGTAGCGACGGGCGGGGCCGCCGGGGTTGAGCACCTTGATCATCCGCACCGTGCCGTGCCCGAGGTCCTCGTTGAGACGGGCGACCAGCGTGGGCGCGAGATGGCGCAGCTGAGTCGCCCAGGCCGTGGAGTCGCACTGCACGACCAGCACCCGCTCGTCCTCGTCGTAGTTCTGCGGCACACAGTGGTTCGCCAGATCCGGCCCCACGATCTGCGGCCAGCGGCCCATCACCCCGCCCACCGCGGCCGGCGTCTCCCAGCCGCGCTCGGTGATCAGCCGGTTGATGGCGGCGCCCAGCGCCATCGGGTCGCGGCCGTCGGCGCGCGCACCGGAGCGCAGACCGCCGCCGCGCCGCGCCTGCTTCTTCTGCTGCGCCGCGTCCCCCCGCGCGCGTGCCTGTTCCCTCGCCGCGCGCAACGCCACGCGCGCGAGGTCGACACCGGACGGCTCGGGGGCCTTCTTGGGGTCCTCGGGCTTCTTGGGGTTCTCGGCGGTCATACGCGCTCCACCGTCCCCTCGGCCACGGTGTACCGCGCCCCCGTCAGTACGTGCGGCACGTCGTCGTCGACCGCCGCCGTCACCAGCACCTGCTCCCCGGGCGCGACCAACTCGGCAAGACGCTCCCGGCGACGGGTGTCCAACTCGGCGAAGACATCGTCGAGCACGAGCACCGGCTCATTGCCCTCGGCCCGCAACAGGTCGTAGGAGGCCAGCCTCAGCGCCAGCGCATAGGACCAGGACTCGCCGTGCGACGCGTACCCCTTGGCCGGCAACTGCCCCAGCTTGAGCAGCAGATCGTCCCGATGCGGTCCTACGAGGGTGACGCCCCGCTCGATCTCCTGCTTGCGGGCGTCCGCGAGCGCGGCCGTCAACTGCCCGTACAGATCCTCACGCGTGTGTGCCTCACCGGGAGCGGACGGCTTGTAGTCCAACGCCAGCGGGCCGCCGCCGGGAGCCAGTTGCTCGTACGCCTTGTCCGCCAGCGGCTGGATCGCGGCGATCAGGTCCATGCGCTGGGCGAGCAGTTCCGCGCCCACGCGCGCGAGATGCTGGTCCCAGACGTCGAGGGTGGACAGGTCCATCGAGCGGCCGCCGTGCCGTCGGGCGAGAGCGGCCGACTTCAGCAGGGTGTTGCGCTGCTTGAGGACCCGGTCGTAGTCGGAGCGCACGCCTGCCATCCGCGGGGAGCGCGCGGTGATCAGCTCGTCCAGGAAACGGCGGCGCTCACCGGGGTCGCCCTTCACCAGGGCCAGATCCTCCGGCGCGAACAGCACCGTCCGCACGATCCCGAGGATGTCCCGCGGCCTGACCTGCGAAGACTTGTTGATCCTGGCGCGGTTCGACTTGCCCGGGTTCAGCTCCATCTCCACCAGCTGCTGCCGCTCGCCCTGCTTGACCTGCGCCCGGATGATCGCCCGGTCGGCGCCCATGCGGACGAGAGGGGCGTCGGAGGCGACGCGATGGCTGCCGAGGGTGGCGAGATAGCCGACGGCCTCGACGAGATTCGTCTTGCCCTGGCCGTTGGGGCCCACGAAGGCGGTGACGCCCGGGTCGAGCGGAACTTCGACCCGGGCGTACGAGCGGAAGTCGGCCAGCGACAGATGCGTGACGTGCATGGTGGTGCGCCGACCTCCCCCGGTGCTTGTTCTCGCTGGTTACTTCTTCTCGACCGCGTGGCCGCCGAACTGGTTGCGCAGCGCCGCGATCATCTTCATCTGCGGAGAGTCCTCCTGGCGCGAGGCGAACCGCGCGAACAGGGAGGCCGTGATCGCGGGCAGCGGCACGGCGTTGTCGATGGCGGCTTCCACAGTCCAGCGGCCCTCGCCGGAGTCCTGTGCATAACCGCGCAGCTTGTCCAGGTGCTCGTCCTCGTCGAGGGCGTTCACCGCGAGGTCCAGCAGCCAGGAGCGGATGACCGTGCCCTCCTGCCAGGAGCGGAAGACCTCCCGGACGTCGGTGACGGAGTCGACCTTCTCCAGCAGCTCCCAGCCCTCGGCGTAGGCCTGCATCATGGCGTACTCGATGCCGTTGTGGACCATCTTCGCGAAGTGCCCGGCGCCGACCTTGCCGGCGTGGACCGAGCCGAAGTCGCCCTCCGGCTTGAGCGCGTCGAAGACCGGCTGCACCTTGGCGACGTTCTCCGCGTCACCGCCGTACATCAGCGCGTAGCCGTTCTCCAGGCCCCAGACGCCGCCGGAGACACCGCAGTCCACGAAACCGATGCCCTTGGCGGCCAGCTCCTCGGCGTGCTTCTCGTCGTCCGTCCAGCGGGAGTTCCCGCCGTCCACGACGACGTCCCCGGGCTCCAGGAGCTCGGCGAGTTCGTCGACGGTCGACTGGGTGGCGGCACCGGCCGGGACCATCACCCACACGACGCGCGGGCCCTTGAGCTTGCCCACAAGCTCTTCCAGGCTGTGGACATCCGCGAGGTCCGGGTTGCGGTCGTATCCGACGACGGTGTGGCCCGCGCGGCGGATCCGCTCGCGCATGTTGCCGCCCATCTTGCCGAGGCCGACGAGACCGAGCTCCATCAGTTGTTCCTTAGGTTGCTGTGGCGTGAGTGGCACCTTCGTACCTGTGTCCGAGCCTAAACCCGGACGGTCACGCACACCTGTGGGCATACGCGCTCAAACGTATGCCCCGACCTGCGGTGTTACCTCAGCCGCTCAGGCGGACCGGCATGATCAGGTACTTGTACGCCTCATCCGCCTCGGCATCCACCGCCGGCTTGCCGCTCAGCAGCGCGGGCTTCGTGGACGTCGTGAACGACAGCTGGGCCACCGGGGAGTCGATCGCGCTCAGCCCGTCCAGCAGGAACGTCGGGTTGAAGGCGATCGAGATGTCATCGCCCTCCAGCTGCGCGTCGACCCTTTCCACAGCCTGTGCGTCGTCGCTGGACCCGGCCTCCAGGATCAGCACACCCTGCTCGAAGCTGAGCCGCACCGGGGTGTTCCGCTCCGCGACCAGGGCCACGCGCTTCACGGCCTCCACGAAGGGGGCGGTCTCGATCACGGCGACGGAGTTGAACTCGGTCGGGAACAGCGTGCGGTACTTCGGGAGGTCACCCTCCAGCAGCCGGGTCGTCGTACGACGGCCCGCGCCCTCGAAACCGATCAGCCCCTCACCGGCACCCGAGCCGGACAGCGCCAGCGTCACGCTGTCGCCGCTGGTGAGCGCCTTGGCGGTGTCCAGCAGCGTCTTCGCGGGCACCAGGGCGACCGCGGACGCGTCCGGGTTCTCCGGCTTCCACAGGAACTCACGGACCGCGAAGCGGTACCGGTCGGTGGAGGCCAGCGTGACCCGGTCGCCCTCGATCTCGATGCGCACCCCGGTCAGCACCGGCAGCGTGTCGTCACGGCCCGCGGCGATGGCGACCTGCGCGGCGGCGGAGGCGAAGACCTCACCGGGAACGGTGCCGGTCGCCGTCGGCATCTGCGGCAGCGCCGGGTACTCCTCCACAGGCAGGGTGTGGAGTGTGAATCGCGAGGAGCCGCAGACCACGCTCGCCCGTACACCGTCTGTGGAAATCTCCACCGGGCGGTTCGGCAGCGCACGGCAGATGTCGGCGAGCAGCCGGCCGGAGACGAGGACCGTGCCCTCCTCCTCGACCTCGGCGTCCACCGACACACGCGCGGAGACCTCGTAGTCGAAGCCGGACAGGCTCAGCTGGCCGTCCTCGGCCTTCAGCAGCAGGCCGGCGAGGACAGGCGCCGGCGGGCGGGCCGGGAGGCTGCGCGCCGCCCAGGCCACGGCCTCCGCGAGTACGTCGCGTTCCACCCGGATCTTCACTGTTGCCGCCTCCTGCTGTTGCCGGCGCTTCTCGGCCTGCCTGGCTTCGTCGTCTGTCTCGGTGTCGTCGGTCCCTGTGACGGGAAGGACACCGGGGAACAGTCTGACGCACGGCACTGACAGTAGGTGCCTCTCGGGGTCAAGTCGTGACGAGGGGCAGCCGGGAGCCGGACAGCGAGTTGTGCACAGGACCCCCTTCGAAACGGATTCCCCGCTCTCTCTAGTTGTCGGTAGTAGTAGGGCCTGTGGAAACCGTGGATAACCACGTTTGCCCAGCTCAGAGCGGGAATTTTATCCACCGGTCCTGTGGGTGGAGGCAGTGGACAACCGGGCGTATCTGTGGAGAACAGAAAGTTCTGCACACACCGTGCACAGGGTGAGGGGAGTTCTCCCCAGCGCCGTCCCCAGCTTTACCCGGCTTTCCCACAGTCCGACCCGGCACCTTCGTGTGACGCCTTTCACTCGACTCGGTGAGAAGGCGCGTCGCGTTGCCGAACAGTGGACAGCCATGTGGAGAAGCTGGGGATCGCTGGGGACAACTCGCCTCAGCCTGTGGGTTGTCGGTGGACAACTTCATGCACACCCTGTGGATCCGCTCGCTGTCCACAGTCTGTGGAGATCCTTCGTCCACGAATCCACAACCACTTGAGCTGGGCTGATGGTCTTTCAACAGCACAGCCTGTGGACACTTTCTGGACAACTCCGCAGTCCCCAGGATGTGGACGGAAGAAAGTCCCCGAATCTGTGGAGAGTGGCCGTAACCCGGCAGGTAATCGAACACCGGGTGGCGCGGGCACGACGAAGGGCGCCTCCCGGATCTGCTCCGGAGGGCGCCCTGGACGCCGTGGCGGCGTAGCCGTCAGCCGTTCTTGATGCGGTTGGTGAGCTCGGTGACCTGGTTGTAGATGGAGCGCCGCTCGGCCATCAGATTGCGGATCTTGCGGTCCGCGTGCATCACCGTCGTGTGGTCGCGGCCGCCGAAGAGCGCGCCGATCTTCGGGAGCGAGAGGTCCGTCAGCTCGCGGCACAGGTACATGGCGATCTGGCGGGCGGTCACCAGCGCGCGGCCGCGGGAGGTGCCGCACAGGTCCTCGACGGTGAGGCCGAAGTAGTCGGCGGTGGCGCTCATGATGGCCGTGGAGGTGATCTCCGGGGCCGAGTCCTCGCCACCCGGGATCAGGTCCTTGAGGACGATCTCGGTCAGGCCCAGGTCCACCGGCTGCCGGTTGAGCGAGGCGAACGCCGTCACCCGGATCAGCGCGCCCTCCAGCTCGCGGATGTTGCGCGAGATCCGCGAGGCGATGAACTCCAGTACCTCCGGCGGGGCGTTGAGCTGCTCCTGCACCGCCTTCTTGCGCAGGATCGCGATCCGCGTCTCCAGCTCGGGCGGCTGGACGTCGGTGATCAGACCCCACTCGAAGCGGTTGCGCAGCCGGTCCTCCAGCGTGACCAGCTGCTTGGGCGGCCGGTCGCTGGAGAGCACGATCTGCTTGTTGGCGTTGTGGAGCGTATTGAAGGTGTGGAAGAACTCCTCCTGCGTCGACTCCTTGTCCGCGAGGAACTGGATGTCGTCGACGAGCAGGATGTCCATCTCCCGGTATCGCTTGCGGAAGCTGTCGCCCTTGCCGTCGCGGATGGAGTTGATGAACTCGTTGGTGAACTCCTCCGAGCTCACGTACCGCACGCGCGTGCCCGGATAGAGGCTCCGCGCGTAGTGCCCGATCGCGTGCAGCAGGTGCGTCTTGCCGAGCCCGGACTCCCCATAGATGAAGAGGGGGTTGTACGCCTTCGCGGGTGCCTCGGCGACGGCGACCGCGGCCGCGTGGGCGAAACGGTTCGACGCGCCGATGACGAAGGTGTCGAAGAGGTACTTCGGGTTCAGACGCGCGGTCGGCTCACCGGGTCCGGTCGCCGGAGCGGGCTGCGCGGCCAGCGGACCCGGGGCACCGCTGGAGGCGGGCAGCGAGGGGCCGCCGGGGCCGCCCCGGTGTCCCCGGCCCGGACCGGGGCCGGCCGACGGCTCGGGGAGCTCCCGGCGGGCGTCGCGCTGGTCGTAGTCGGAGCGGCCCTGGTCGTAGTCGCCGCGCGGCTTGTCGTAGTCGGGGCGCTGGCTGTCGTAGTCGGGGCGCTGGCCGTCGTACGACGGGCGGTCCATCGACTGCGGGCGGTAGTCCTGCTGCGGCTGGCCGTAGGAGTCCTGGGAGGGCGAGGCATAGGGGTCGCGCTCGGGAAAGCCCAGGCGCTGCTGCTGCCAGCTGTACTCGTCCTGCTGCGGGCGCGGCCAGGCGCCGGGTTCGGGGCGCTGGTACTCGGAGGGATAGGCCGGGCGGGCGGTGGGGAGCTGGTCGCCCTGGTCGGAGCGGGGCGGGTAGGCGTCGCCGTCGGCGCCGCGGTGGCGGCCGTAGCCCTCGTACTGGCCGGAGGGGAGCTCGGGCTCCTCGTAGCGCTGCTGGGGGCGGGCGGGGGGTGCCGACGGGGCCGGGGGCTCGCCCGCGGAGTCGTCGACGGTGATCGCGATCCGGATCGGGCGGCCGCACTCGCGGCTCAGGGTCTCGCTGACGATCGGTGCGAGACGGCCCTCCAGTACGCCCTTCGCAAACTCGTTCGGTACGGCCAGCAGGGCGGTGTCCGCGACCAGCGCCAGCGGCTGGCAGCGGCGGATCCAGTGCTCGTCCTTCGCCTCGACTCCCTGGCCGCGGCCCTCGCCGAGGAGCTGATCAAGTACTCGTGGCCACACTGCGGCAAGATCGGCAGGTACGTCAGCCACAGGGCACGCTCTCTCACGGGTCCCACGAACGTGTGATTGTGGGACGGGTCGGGATTCAAATCGGGTGGGACGGGCGAATCGGAGTTCAGCCAAGGTAGTCAGGGCGACGGGTGCGGTTCAAGTTGTTGTCCCCAGGCTGTGGATAGTGTCTCCCGGTGACCCCTGGTTTGACCGGATGGCGTAGCCCCGCGTACCGTAACCAGGTCGAGTTGTCGATGGCTGCTGCCGCCTGCCTCCGATGGGCACAGATCGCGTTGGGTGATCGGGAAGCGGTGCACTCGGGCGTTAACGCGAGCTACTCGTGGGCGCACGGTGACAGCCAGGACGGCACCCGCCACTACCGATTGATTTCTGGAGCCCCCGAGTGAGCAAGCGCACCTTCCAGCCGAACAACCGTCGTCGCGCCAAGACCCACGGCTTCCGCCTGCGGATGCGCACCCGTGCCGGCCGCGCGATTCTCGCGAACCGTCGTGCCAAGGGCCGCGCCAGCCTGTCCGCCTGATCCCGGTCAGGTCATGCCGTCGTGCTGCCCACCGAGAACCGGCTGAGGCGGCGCGAGGACTTCGCGACCGCGGTACGACGAGGACGCCGGGCCGGACGCCCGACACTCGTCGTCCACTTTCGTAGCGGTGCCACGGACCCGCATGCGCCTGGGGAGAGCGCTCCCCCGGCGCGTGCGGGTTTCGTCGTCAGCAAGGCGGTAGGCGGCGCGGTCGTCCGCAACAAGGTGAAGCGCAGGCTTCGCCATCTGATGCGCGATCGAGTCGACCTGTTTCCCCCCGGTAGCCTGGTAGTCGTACGAGCGCTGCCCGGTGCGGGTGACGCCGACCATGCACAGCTGGCCCAAGACCTGGACGCCGCTCTGCAGCGGCTGCTGGGAGGGGGCGCGCGATGAAGTACCCGCTGCTGGCTCTGATCAAGATCTACCAGTGGACCATCAGTCCGTTGCTCGGGCCGGTGTGCAAGTACTACCCGTCGTGTTCCCACTACGGGTACACAGCCATCGACCGGCACGGTGCGGTCAAGGGCACGGCGCTCACGGCCTGGCGCATCCTGCGCTGCAACCCGTGGTCGCTGGGCGGTGTGGACCATGTCCCGCCGCGCAAGCGCCCGAGATGGCACGAGATGCTGCGGGGCGCATGGCGCGCACGCAAGGGCGGGCCCTCCGCCGCCGAAACGGCCACCGAAGACAATGTTTCTTCGAGCCCGGCCGCAGAGACCCCGTCCCATGCCCAAGGAGCATGATTAGTGGACACGATTGCCAGCCTCTTCAGCTTCATCACGACACCTGTCTCCTGGGTCATCGTCCAGTTCCACAAGGTGTACGGCGCCCTCTTCGGCGATGACACCGGGTGGGCCTGGGGCCTGTCCATCGTGTCCCTGGTGATTCTGATCCGCATCTGCCTGATCCCGCTCTTCGTGAAGCAGATCAAGGCGACCCGGGCCATGCAGACGCTGCAGCCCGAGATGAAGAAGATCCAGGAGCGCTACAAGAACGACAAGCAGCGCCAGTCCGAAGAGATGATGAAGCTGTACAAGGAGACGGGTACCAACCCGCTCTCCTCGTGCCTTCCCATCCTGGCGCAGTCCCCGTTCTTCTTCGCCCTGTACCAGGTGCTCAACAGCATCGCGAACAACGACACCATCGGTGTCATCAACGAGAGCCTGCTGAAGAGCGCCCAGAAGGCACACATCTTCGGTGCCCCGCTGGCCGCGAAGTTCACCGACAGCTCCTCGGAGGTCGCGGCGCTGGACGCCTCGCTGACCACCGTCCGCATCGTCACTGCGGTCATGATCGTCCTGATGTCGGCGTCGCAGTTCTACACGCAGCGCCAGCTGATGACGAAGAACGTCGACACCACGGTGAAGACGCCGTTCATGCAGCAGCAGAAGATGCTGATGTACATCTTCCCGGTCATGTTCGCCGTCTTCGGCATCAACTTCCCGGTCGGTGTCCTCGTCTACTGGCTGACCACCAACGTGTGGACCATGGGCCAGCAGATGTACGTCATCCGCAACAACCCGACCCCGGGTTCCAAGGCCCAGGCCGCCTACCTGGAGCGTCTGACCAAGCACGTCCTGCACAGCGGCAAGGTGCGCCGGCGCAGCGAGCGCGTCATCGTCAAGGCGATCGTCGCCAAGGGCCGCGACCGCAACGAGTACGAGCGCAAGTTCATCAACGGCCTGAACAAGGCGGGTTTCGCCGCGCAGACCGACGGCACTGTGGTGAGGAGCGAGTCGCCGGTCGCTGTCGAGACCGAGGACGGTACGCCCACGGCGGCGACGCCCAAGCGCCAGCAGCCCAAGCGGCAGAGCAAGTCCCAGCGTCAGTCCGGCGTTGCGAAGGCGGTCGGCGAGCCCGACACCAAGACGTCGCTGACCAAGTCGGACGCTCCGGAGGACGCCAAGCCCTCCGCTGCCAAGAAGGGCGCCCAGAAGCCCGGCTCCGGAACCCGCAGCAAGGCCCAGTCCGGACAGCGCAAGGGTCCGCAGCGGCCCAAGTCCCCGTCCAAGAAGTAAGAAGGAGTCCATCCCGTGACGGAAGGCACCACCTCCGCCGCTGCCGAGGGTGCAGACACCCTGACCCGCCTGGAGCAGGAGGGCGAGATCGCGGCGGACTACCTCGAAGGCCTGCTCGACATCGCCGATCTCGACGGCGACATCGACATGGACGTCGAGGCCGACCGCGCCGCTGTCTCGATCATCAGCGACACGGGCAGCCGCGACCTGCAGAAGCTGGTCGGTCGCGACGGTGAGGTGCTGGAGGCACTCCAGGAGCTCACGCGCCTGGCCGTGCACCGGGAGACCGGCGACCGCAGCCGGCTGATGCTGGACATCGCCGGCTACCGCGCTCAGAAGCGTGCCGAGCTCTCCGAGCTGGGCGCCAAGGCCGCGGCCGACGTCAAGAACACCGGCGAGCCGGTGAAGCTGGAGCCGATGACCCCGTTCGAGCGCAAGGTCGTGCACGACGCGGTCAAGGCCGCGGGTCTGCGCAGCGAGTCCGAGGGCGAGGAGCCGCAGCGCTTCGTCGTCGTGCTGCCCGCCTGATCGGTCCGTACGTTCCTCCGGCCCCGTCTGCCCGGCAGGCGGGGCCGAACTT
Source organism: Streptomyces sp. P17 (assembly GCF_032436805.1). Taxonomy (NCBI): domain Bacteria; kingdom Bacillati; phylum Actinomycetota; class Actinomycetes; order Kitasatosporales; family Streptomycetaceae; genus Streptomyces; species Streptomyces sp. P17. Next base: position 58,808 of record NZ_JAVRBF010000007.1, read on the forward strand.
TGTCAGCCTGATAGTTCTGGTGGTTCTGGTTTCGGCGCCCGGGTGGCGTCGGCGCGTACGGAAGGACGGTCCCCCGTGACGGAGGCAGCGGAGCTTCCCCCCGCGCCCGAGCAGGCGCGCGAGGTGTTCGGTGATCGCTTCGCGGACGCGGTCCGATACGCGGAGCTGCTCGCGGAGGCGGGCGTGCAGCGCGGTCTGATCGGGCCGCGTGAGGTGCCCCGGCTGTGGGAGCGGCATCTGCTGAACTGCGCCGTGCTCTCGGAGGTCGTGCCCGAGGGGGTGACGGTGTGCGATGTCGGTTCCGGTGCGGGGCTGCCCGGCATTCCGTTGGCCCTGGTCCGGGAGGACCTCAAGATCACGCTGCTGGAGCCGCTGCTGCGGCGGACGACCTTTCTGACCGAGGTCGTCGAGCTGCTGGGCCTGGACCATGTGACGGTCGTGCGTGGGCGTGCCGAGGAGGTCATGGGCAAGCTCCAGCCGGTCCATGTGGTGACGGCACGGGCGGTGGCCCCGCTGGACCGTCTGGCCACCTGGGGCATCCCCCTGTTGCGTCCGTACGGCGAGATGCTCGCGCTCAAGGGCGACACCGCCGAGGAGGAGCTGAAGAGCGCCACCACGGCGCTGAGCAAGCTCGGCGCGGTGGCGACTTCCGTTCTGCATGTCGGTGAGGGCGTTGTGGACCCGCTCTCGACGGTGGTGCGGGTCGAGGTCGGGGAGAGCCCCGGTGGTGTGCGCTTCGCGGCGAAGCGGGCGAAGGCGGCCCGGACGGGGCGGACACGCCGTCGGCGCTGATCCGTCCTGACGACGAGACGTACTCCACACAACCTGCCAAACCTACGCATGCCGGAGTGTCGGCGACAGTTCGGCCTCGGCTGCTGTGCATCGTGTTTCACGTGAAACGTCGCTCACTGCTGCACGGCATCATCAGCCGGGGCCGAGCCGCGGCCGAACCCCGCGACCGTAAGCCTCTGGGATCCCTCGGATCCCACGAGGAAAGGCCTCCCTCTGACGACTCCGCGTCCCTCACGGAGGGCACGGAGTTGTCCACAGAGGTGGATTTCTCCACAGAACACCAGGGCTCACTGGTTCACGACCCCGAAGGCATGGGAGGCTCTGTTCATTGCGAGCCTGAAGTCGAGGAGAGTGAATCCTTGCGGTCCGACGCCAACATCGCGGGACCGATGACCGATCCGGTCCCCGGTCCCCGTACCGAGTCGATGGGGGAGGATGTTTCACGTGAAACACCGCCCCCGATGGACGACACTCCCATCGGTCGTGCTGCCCAACTGGCGGTGGAGGCTCTCGGCCGTGCCGGCGAGGGTCTCCCACGGCCCGAACAGACCCGGGTCATGGTGGTCGCCAACCAGAAGGGTGGCGTGGGCAAGACGACGACAACCGTCAATCTTGCCGCCTCGCTGGCTCTGCACGGTGCCCGTGTTCTGGTGATCGACCTCGACCCCCAGGGCAATGCGTCCACTGCCCTGGGAATTGACCATCACGCCGAAGTTCCGTCGATCTATGACGTGCTGGTCGAGAGCAAGCCGCTCGCGGAAGTAGTCCAGCCGGTCCCCGATGTCGAGGGCCTCTTCTGTGCACCCGCCACGATCGATCTCGCCGGTGCGGAGATCGAGTTGGTGTCCCTGGTGGCACGCGAGAGCCGGCTTCAGCGGGCGATCCAGGCGTACGAGCAGCCGCTGGACTACATCCTCATCGACTGCCCTCCCTCCCTCGGCCTGCTGACGGTCAACGCCCTGGTGGCCGGGCAGGAGGTCCTGATCCCGATCCAGTGCGAGTACTACGCCCTGGAGGGCCTGGGCCAGCTGCTGCGCAATGTCGATCTGGTACGGGGGCACCTCAACCCCACCCTGCATGTGTCGACGATCCTGCTCACCATGTACGACGGCCGGACGCGCCTCGCGTCCCAGGTCGCCGACGAGGTGCGCAGCCACTTCGGCGACGAGGTGCTGCGGACCAGCATTCCCCGCTCGGTCCGGATCTCCGAGGCGCCGAGCTATGGACAGACGGTGCTGACCTACGATCCGGGTTCCAGCGGTGCGCTGTCCTATCTTGAGGCGGCACGAGAGATTGCGCTGAAGGGTGTCGGCGTCGGCTATGACGCGACGCACGCCCATATCGGCGCCCAGAGCGACCCGAGCATGGTGGAGGGGATCCAGTGAGCGAGCGACGGAGGATTGGTCTGGGCCGTGGCCTGGGCGCACTGATCCCTGGCCCGGCAGACAGCACGGCGGCGCCGGCCGCGGCGGGAGGCGTCGCACCCACGACGCCGACGGCTGTTCCCGTGCTGACCACCGACCGTGGCGTGGCCGCGGCCAAGGTGACGGCGCTGCCGCCGGTTTCACATGAAACCGAGGAGCCGTCACTGAACGGCGTGGCCGAGATGCCCGCGCCTCCCATGGGCGCCCACTTCGCCGAGATCCCCCTCGACTCCATCAAGCCGAACCCGCGCCAGCCGCGTGAGGTCTTCGACGAGGACGCGCTGCAGGAGCTCATCACCTCCATCAAGGAGGTCGGTCTCCTCCAGCCGGTCGTCGTACGGCAGTTGGATACGGGCCGCTACGAGCTCATCATGGGCGAGCGGCGCTGGCGGGCGTGCCGTGAGGCAGGCCTGGAGGCCATCCCGGCGATCGTGCGGGCCACGGAGGACGAGAAGCTCCTCCTGGACGCGCTGTTGGAGAACCTGCACCGCGCCCAGCTGAACCCGCTGGAAGAGGCAGCCGCCTACGACCAGCTGCTGAAGGACTTCAACTGCACGCACGACCAGCTGGCGGACCGCATCGGCCGGTCCCGCCCGCAGGTTTCCAACACCCTGCGTCTGCTGAAGCTCTCGCCGAAGGTGCAGAACCGGGTGGCGGCCGGCGTCCTGTCCGCAGGGCATGCGCGGGCGCTGCTCTCGGTGGAGGACCCGGAGGAGCAGGAGCGGCTGGCCTACCGGGTCGTGGCCGAGGGCCTCTCGGTCCGTTCCGTCGAGGAGATCGTCACCTTGATGGGCTCCCGGGCCCAGAAGGCGCCGAGGGCCAAGGGACCGCGTGCCGGGGCCCGGGTCTCCCCGGCGCTGACCGACCTCGCGACCCGGCTCTCGGACCGGTTCGAGACGCGCGTGAAGGTCGAGCTGGGTCAGAAGAAGGGCAAGATCACCGTCGAGTTCGCCTCGCCGGACGACCTTGAGCGAATCCTGAACACCCTCGCCCCGGGCGAGCGGCTCGCTCTTCAGAAGAGCCTTCTGGAGGACGACGCGGAGGACACCGAGGACTGAGTCTCAGGGCTTGGTGCCGTGGTAGGCCGATAAAGGGCGGGCCGTGTCCGGTGTGTACCGGAACACGGCCCGCCCTTTGCTTTCTGGCGGTATCGATGGAATCGCATCGTGGATACGATGCGATCGGGTATGGCGCATCCACCTGGCGGCACCTCTTAGGGGAGGCGGGGGCCATGCGAACGGTGAGCCGGACCGGACTGGTGAGCGCGGGCCTGGGCCTGGGCGCGGTCGGCGGGTTCGTCGGCAGCCTGCTCAGGGAAAGGAGCGCCCTGACAGCCGCCCGTGACGCAGCGGGCGAGGAAAGCGAGGATCAGCCTTCATGGGGCGTCGGCTCGTACCGCTCACGCTGGACAACCTTCAGGACCTTCCCAAGCGTTGCCGCTCATGTGTCTTCTGGGAGTTGGATCCAGTCAGTGGCAAGGCCGCGGTAGCCGCCGGCACTCCGGCGCTGGAGAAGGAAGCCTGGATTTCCGCCGTTCTGCTGGACTGGGGATCCTGCGGCCGGGTCGTCTACGTCGACGAGGTCCCGGTGGGCTTTGTGCTGTACGCGCCTCCGGCCTATGTCCCCCGCTCGACCGCGTTCCCCACGAGCCCGGTGTCTCCTGATGCCGTCCAGCTGATGACGGCGTTCATCATGCCGGGGTATCAGGGGCAGGGGCTGGGGCGGGTGATGGTCCAGACGGTCGCCAAGGATCTGCTGAGGCGGGGCTTCAAGGCAATCGAGGCCTTCGGGGACGCGCGCTGGAAGGAGCCCGCCTGTGTGCTCCCTGCCGATCACTTGCTGGCCGTGGGCTTCAAGACCGTACGGCCCCATCCCACGTATCCGAGGCTGAGGCTGGAGCTGCGGACGACGCTCTCCTGGAAGGAAGACGTGGAGATGGCGCTGGACCGGCTGCTGGGGGCCGTACAGAAGGAACCGGCGCTGCGGCCGCTGTGAGCTTTTGGGCAAGCGAATGGGCCAACCCCTCAGGGTCGGCCCATTCGTGTTTCACGTGAAACAACGACTACTCGGCGATGAAGTCCTCAAGGTCGCGGAGGATCGCGGCCTTCGGCTTCGCGCCGACGATGGTCTTGGCGACCTCGCCGTTCTGGTAGACGTTCAGCGTCGGGATGGACATGACGCCGTACTTGGCGGCCGTACCCGGGTTCTCGTCGATGTTCAGCTTGACGATCTCGATCTTGTCGCCGTACTCGGCGGCAATGGCCTCAAGGGACGGCGCGATCTGGCGGCACGGACCGCACCAGGCGGCCCAGAAGTCCACCAGGACGGGCTTGTCGCTCTTGATGACGTCCTGCTCGAAGGAGTCGTCAGTCACATTCTTCAGGGTGCCGGCCACGGCGGGCTCCTTAACTGGTTGGTGCGTGAGGCGGGTGGAGGTCAGACAGCGGTCTTCTCGGGCTCGGCCTGCTCCTCGTCCGCGAGGGCGGAGAGGAAGCGCTCGGCGTCGAGGGCGGCGGAGCAGCCGGTGCCGGCCGCGGTGATCGCCTGGCGGTACGTGTGGTCGACCACGTCGCCGGCGCCGAAGACACCAGTGAGGTTGGTGCGGGTGGAGGGGGCGTCGACCTTGAGGTAGCCCTCCTCGTCCAGCTCCAGCTGGCCCTTGAAGAGCTCGGTGCGCGGGTCGTGGCCGATCGCGATGAACAGGCCGGTAACCGGAAGGGCGGAGAGCTCGCCGGTCTTGACATTGCGCAGCTTCAGACCCGAGAGCTTCTGGTCGCCCTGGACCTCGGCGACCTCGCTGTCCCAGACGAACTTGATCTTCGGGTCGGCGAAGGCGCGGTCCTGCATCGCCTTGGAGGCGCGCAGGGTGTCGCGGCGGTGGACGATCGTCACGGACTTGGCGAAGCGCGAGAGGAAGGTGGCCTCCTCCATCGCGGTGTCGCCACCGCCGATCACGGCGATGTCCTGGTCCTTGAAGAAGAAGCCGTCACAGGTGGCGCACCAGGAGACGCCGCGGCCGGAGAGGGCGTCCTCGTTCGGCAGGCCGAGCTTGCGGTGCTGGGAGCCGGTGGCGACGATCACGGCCTTGGCCCGGTGGACCGTGCCCGCGGTGTCGGTGACAGTCTTGATCTCACCGGAGAGATCGACGGAGACGATGTCGTCCGGAACGAGCTCGGCGCCGAAACGCTCGGCCTGGCCGCGCATGTTGTCCATGAGCTCGGGGCCCATGATGCCGTCCTGGAAGCCGGGGAAGTTCTCGACCTCGGTGGTGTTCATCAGGGCGCCACCGGCGGTGACGGCGCCCTCGAACACCAGCGGCTTCAGCGACGCGCGCGCGGTGTAGAGCGCCGCCGTGTAGCCGGCGGGCCCGGAGCCGATGATGATCACGTTACGGACGTCGCTCACGGCTTGATTCCTCGTCTCTGGACTGCGTCATAGGTCCGGGGGGAGCCCTTTTCAGGACTCTCACCCCACCCAACGGATCCTAAGGGGCGTGCATTCCCGCTGTGTCCGGGCACACGAAGGGGCGACACCGTAGCGCATACCACGCAGGACGGAGACGAAGCGTCCGCGCCGGGAGCGGGTGCTCAGGAGGTGCGGGGGTAGCTGTTGGTCAGCAGAACCTCGGCCTTGCCCACGGACGGGTCACTCACGCAGGCCGTGGCGACGATGTAGGCGGTCACCTTGTCGCCGTCGGAGGCGTCGGGCAGCACCACGAGCAGCGCCTCGGTGCCCTGGTAGGTGCCTTCCTCCATCGCCAGAGCGGCAGCGGCGTCGTTGCGCCCGATGCCTTCCTGGACGCAGCCGGGGACCGTGGGCTGCTGGAAGACATGGGGCTCCTTGGAGCCGGGAGCGGACTCCACGCCCATGCTGCTGCGCGGTGTGCGGCCCTCGCCCGAGGACTTCTCTGTGAGGAGATCGGAGACCTGCCGCTCCAGCGTGCTGGCGGCGAACGTGTCCGCGGCGGTGGACTGGCCACCGTCGGGGCCGCCGTTCGAGCCGTCGTTGAACGAGGACAGCAGTACGGAGCCGAGTCCGATTGCGGCCACCGTGAAGACGGTGCCGAGGACGGCGATGCGACGGCGTCCGCCGCGTCGGCGCTCCTTGCGGCCGGGGCCGGTGGTGGAAGTACGGGCGTGGCCCGCGGGGCGGTCCGCGATGACCGATGTTTCACGTGAAACACGCGTGTCGTCGTCGGCGCCCTGGGGCGTGCCGAGGAGCAGCGGGGCCTTCGTGTCCTCCGGAGCCGTGGCGTCCAGCAGCGCCTCCGCGGCGAGGGCGGCATCGATCCGTCCCGCGACATCGGCGGGCATACGCGGTGGGCCCGGCAGGGTCCCCAGCAGGCCTCGGATCTCCTCCAGCGACGCGTAGACGTCCGCGCACAGCTCGCACTCGGCCAGATGCCGTCGTAGGTCCGTGCTTCGGGACGCGGGCAGCAGGCCCTCGGTGAGGTCAGAGAGCTCGGTGACGTCCGGGTGCCCGGCCGTGTCTGTCGTCGACGTCACGCTCGCCCACCTCCGCCCTTCACAGCAGCTGAATCACTTGGACCGGCATCGCCCGGACCCGCGGCACCTGGTTCCGCTGCCGGTGGGACGGATGTCCCCTCCGCGCGGTTCCTTCGCCCGCTCGCCTCCCTGCTGGCACCGGCGTTTTCCGGCCGCAGATGACTGAGGAGCGGCAGCAGTCTGGCTCTGCCCCGCGCGCACCGGCTCTTCACCGTGCCGGTGGGGACATCGAGGATCCGGGCGGCTTCGGCGACGGGGTACCCCTGCATGTCCACCAGGACGAGAGCGGCCCGCTGATCGGGCGGAAGCGTGCCGAGGGCTTCCAGCAACTGCCGATGCAGATCGTTCCGCTCCGCTGGCGCAGCGGCCGACTCGTGCGGCTCCAGGAGCTGCTCCAGCCGCTCGGTGTCGTCGACCGGGGACGTCTTCCGGGACGCCGCTTTACGGGCCCGGTCGAGGCAGGCGTTCACCGTGATCCGGTGCAGCCAGGTCGTGACGGCCGACTGACCACGAAAGGTGTGGGCGGCACGGTAGGCGGAGACAAGAGCGTCCTGAACGGCGTCAGCGGCTTCCTCACGGTCGCCCAGCGTGCGCAGGGCAACGGCCCACAGTCGGTCCCGGTGACGCCGTACGAGCTCGGCGAAGGCGTCAGGGTCGCCCTCTACATGGCAGGCCAGGAGGTCCTGATCGCTTGCGTCGGCGAATGCGGTGCTGTCTGCCATCGGACCCCCTCCCCTCCAGCCTCAGCCGGTCACCTTGATGTCCATGACCCTGCCGCGCCACTTGCCGTCGTCGGCCTGTATCGGCAGCTCGGTCAGCCACACCAGTAGATACCGGGAGTTGAGGTTCTTGTCCGGCTTGAGCGTCACCGTCGTGCCCGAACCCTCGGCGACCTTGGCGTAGCTCTCGAACGACGTCGGCATCACAGCGTCGTCACCGGAGGCGGCAAGGAGCTCGACGGACGTACTCCCCTTGAAGCTGACCGTCACTTTGCCGACCTGCTGGGCCTTGCCGAGGTCGAGGATGACGCCGACGCCGGGCTTCAGGTTCCCGAGGTCGGCGCCCTCGTAGTAGCTGGTCTGCCAGTACGACTTCGGGTCGGCGTCGTAGACCTTTTCCACGTCTTCCGGGTACTCCGAACCGTCGTCGCCGTACGGGTCGAAGTCACGGGCTTCCTGGATCGCGATCGGCTTGCCGGCCGACGGCTTCTCCGGGCTCTTGTCGTCCCCGTCCGTCGTCTGCGTCTGCTCCGACTCGCCCGAGGGATTGCCGTGTTCCATGAGGGCGTCCGCCAACTGCCAGCTGCCCAGGCCCAGAGCGGCGATGAGCAGTGCCGAGACGGCCCACTTCAGGGCCCGGCCGGTGCGGCTCTGCAGCGGGGGCGGTGGCGTGGGGACAGGCTGGTTGGCGCCCGGGTGCGGGGCCTGGCGGCCGTAGGTGCCCTGTTGGTACGTCGTGCGCTGGTACTCCGGCGGTGCGGTGAACGCCGGCTCCGGCGGGCGGATGCGCGGCATCTCGCTGATCGCCTTCACCAGCTCCTCCGGCGTCGTGCACGCGGCCTCGTGGCGGGAGGCGGTCGCGCCGTCGTTGACGAGCGCGCGCATGGCCAGCTCGGACAGACCGCGGTGGACGCCGGCCCGCACCTGGTCGGGAGCGATCAGGCCGACGTCCTTGGGCAGCCCGGACAGACCGTAGGCGTCGTTCTCGTACGGCCATCGCTGGGTGAGCGCTGCGTACAGCAGGGCGCCGATCGACTCCGTGTCGGTGCGCTGCGGAGTGTCCGAACTGATGCCGCGCAGCGCGGCGTTGACGGCCAGTCCGCGGATGCGCCACTGGCCGGTCGAGGTGCGCAGCACCGCGTTGGGGTTGAGCCGCAGATGGGCGAGGCCCTCACGGTGCGCGGCGGCCATGGCGGCGGCGACCTGGGAGACCATCTGGTAGCCCTCGTACGGCTCCAGCGGCCCGGAGGACAGCAGCGTGGTCAGCTCGGTGGCGTCGGGCAGCCACTCATGGACGACGTAGACGAGGTCGTTCTCCTCGACGGCGTCCAGCACCTGGACGAAGCGGGGGTCGCCGAGCAGCGCGGAGGAGCGGGCGGCGGCCAGTACGGAGCGGGCCCGTGAGTGGTCCGCCGGCAGGATGTGGACGCCGACGGCGCGCCGGAGTTTCTCGTCCACCGCACGCCAACTGCTGAAACCGTCCAGACGGGTGACGCACTCCTCCAGGCGGTAGCGTCTGGCGAGCTTGTGGCCGCTGTGCAGTTCGGGTGGTGAGGCCTTCCCGGAACCCTCGGTCCCGCCACTCCCCTGTGCCTCGTCGGTGTCCGTGTCCCGCTCCCGTTTCTTGGCCACCCCGTCGGCCGTGGACTGGTCCGCCTGTGCGGTCAGCGGCTCGTCGCCGCTGTTGTCTGCCACGTCGACGGCAGCCGTGCTCCGTTCCGCCACCGTCGCTCCTGCCTCCCCATCCGTTGCGCGCTCTGAGACGCCGAAACCAATTGTGCCCACAGTCCGCCGCTATGCACGACACGCGATGGCGGACGATGGTTGTGCGCGTACCCCCGCCTCAGCGCCCCAGACGCCCGCGGACCATTCCGACCAGCGAGTTCAGCTCCTCGATGCGCATCTTGCGGGCGAAGACAAAGAAGGTCCCGAGCAGGACGGCGCCACCGGCCAGCAGGGCGGCGAAGGAGCCGAGGACACCCTGGCCGAGGCTCTGGGCGATGCCGTAGCAGGCCGCGCCGCTCAGCAGCGCGGCCGGGATCGAGGCGATGGCGAGCCTCGCGTAGGTGCGCATCACCCGCGCACCGTCCAGGTCGCCGCCCAGCTTCCTGCGCAGCCGGGCCCAGGCGACGCCGACGCCGATCGCGTAGGCCAGGCCGTACGAGGCGGCCATGCCGACGACGGCCCAGCGGGCCGGGATGACGAAGAAGCAGACGGCCGAGGCGATGGCGTTGACGGCCGCCACGATGACCGTGTTGTAGAAGGGGGTGCGGGTGTCCTCGTAGGCGTAGAAGGCGCGCAGCACCACGTACTGCACGGAGTACGGGATGAGACCGAGGCCGAAGGCCATCAGCATGTAGCCCATGTTGGTGGCCTCGCTGGTGCCCGAGGTGCCGAACATCAGCGTGCACATCGGGATGCCCAGGGCCACGAACCCGAAGGCGATGGGGACGATCGCGACCGCCGTCGTGCGCAGGCCCTGGGAGATGTCGTCCCGGACGGCGCCCCGGTCGCCCTCGGCCGCCGAGCGCGAGAGCCGCGGCAGCAGGGCGGCCATCAGCGAGACGGTGATGATGGCCTGTGGCAGACCCCAGATCAGCTGGGCGTTGGCGTAGGCGGCGAAGCCGGTTCCGTCGACGTCGGCGTTGACGCCGGCCGCGGTGGACAGCTGGGTGACGACGAGCGCGCCCGCCTGGTTGGCCAGGACGAACAGGATCGTCCACTTGGCGAGCATCGCCGCCTTGCCGAGACCGTGGCCCTTCCAGTCGAAGCGCAGCCGCAGCCGGAAGCCCGTCTCGCGCAGATACGGGATCATCGCCAGGGCCTGCACGACCAGGCCGAGCAGCACACCGATGCCGAGGAGCCGCTGGCCCTCGGGCGGGATGCTGGTGACCGCCATGCCGGAGCGCTCGGCGGTGCCGTAGACCCAGAGGAACATCCCGAGCGTCACGATGATGACGATGTTGTTCAGGACCGGCGTCCACATCATCGCGCCGAACCTGCCGCGGGCGTTGAGGATCTGGCCCATCACCACATGGACGCCCATGAAGAAGATCGAGGGCAGGAAGTAGCGGGTGAAGGTGACCGCCACGTCGTTGGCGGCCGGGTTGTTGGCAACCTTGGTCGACAGGGCCGTCACCAGCAGCGGCGCGGCGAACATCGCGAGTGCGGTGAGAGCGGCGAGCGCCACCATCACCAGGGTGAGCAGACGGTTCGCGTACGCCTCACCGCCGTCCTCGTCGTCCTTCATCGCGCGCACCAGCTGGGGCACGAACACGGAGTTGAGGCCGCCGCCGACGGTCAGGATGTAGATCATCGTCGGCAGCTGGTAGGCGACCTGGAAGGTGTCACCGAGCAGGCCCACGCCGAGGGCCGACACGATCATCGCCGACCGGACGAACCCGGTCAGCCGGGACACCATCGTGCCGGCCGCCATCACCGCGCTCGACTTCAGCAGGCCCCCGCCCTTCTTCGCGGGAGACGCGGGAGCCGCGGAAGCAGGCGAGGCCGGTGGCGGTACGGGTACGGTGCCGAGGTTCATGGTCGCGTCGGCCGGGGGCGCGGCGGGCGTCGGCTGCTGCTGGTACTGCCCGGGCTCCGCTGCCGGGCCCGGCACCGACGGCTGCTCGTACGACGGGAGAGCGCCGCCCTGCTGCTGATCCCTGAACAGGTGCGCGAAGGCGTCGGGCTCGTGGCGCTCGTCGCCGGAGTGCGTGACCAGGTCGTCGACGCCCACGTACTGCGTGGTGCGCGGGTCGTCGCCGTAGGGCAGGTACTGGGTGGCGCCGTCCGGCTCGGGCGCCGGGGTCTGCGCCCACACGTTGGGGTCGGGGGCGTACGGCGACTGCTGAGGCTGGGCGTACAGCGGCTGCTGCGGCGCGTACGTGCCCGGAGGCGGCGGAGGGTGCGCGGCGCGGTCGTAGAGCGCCTCGGCGACCGGGTCCTGGGCCGAGAGATCCTGGGCTCGGTAGGGGTCCTGGTCGTAGGCGTCCTGGAGGTACATGTCGGCGGGGGGCTGCGGCGGTACCTGGCCGTGCTCGGGCGGCGGGCCCTCGGGGTGGCCCGAGCCGCCCGCGGCCTGGCCGCGGTCACCGTCGTACGGCGCGTTCATGGTTACCCCACCTCATCGTCCCGGGCCCACCGGCCACGACATCCTCAACGGTCCACTCTCTCACCCGTGCCGGACGGGTCGGCGCTTTCCGCTGGGGTGTCCGGTGTCGGGTCACTCGGCTGCTCCGGGTCGTCTGCCCCGGTACCGGAACCGGACTCCTCCGTAGGACGGTCGTCGGGGCCCTCGGGGTTCTCCGGGCCGTCGGCGGTCTCGCCCGAGGTGTCGGGCCCCCGCTCCTCGGCCGCCCGGGCGGCACGCTTGCGCTGCGTGTACATCCGGAAGCCGGCGAGGACGAGGAGGAGGAAGCCGCCGCCGATGACCAGCATCACCGTGGCGGTGAACTCGGTGACCTTGACATCGAACTTGACCGGGGCGCCGTACTTCTGCCCGTCCTCCGTGTAGAGCTGGGCGATCACCTCGGCCTGGCCGTTGGCCTCGGCGGAGGTGGTGAACTTCACCGTCTGGGCGTGCCCGCCGGCGACCGTGACCGGCTGCTCCTCATAGGCGTAGCCGCCGATCTTCAGGCGCCTCGGGCTCGTCGAGGTGAGCCGCAGCACCAGATTGTCGACGCCCTGGACCAGATTGTTCTGCACGGTCACGGGGATCGTGGCGCTGCGGCCGGAGAGCTTGGTCTCGGACTTCTCGATCAGGGTGACCTGGTCGGCCAGGGACTGCAGGTAGGTCTCCACGTCGTTGCGGTACACGGCCGCATCGGTGCCGCGGCCGCGCCACGACGTGGACATCTCGCGGTTCATGGCGCGACCGAAGGGGGTCACGACCCGGGACTCGTCGCTGAGGATGACCTTGAACTTGTCGAGCTTGTCCTGGGTGGTCCCGATCTGCCCGAACGCCGCCCGCTGGAGCTCCTGCTTGCGCAGGGCGGCGGGGTAGGCGGACGCCGACGGCACCTTGGTGGTGGCGCCCGGGTCCGGCTTGGCCGTGGCGGCCTCGGTGAGGTCCTGGGACTCGCTCCAGCCGCCGCCCTGGAGGGCGGTGACCGCCTCCGCCAGTGCGCGGGCCTGGCCGGCCGTCGGCATGCGCTGCGGGGCGACGACGATGCTGCGCTGCTTGTCCGTCTGGAGGTTCAGCGCCAGGCTCTGGGCCAGGAACCGCTGAACGGCGAGCGTCGAGGTGGACGCCCTGGTCATGTCGCCCTGGAACAGCGTGGACAGTCTGGCGTCCGCGACCACCGCCGTCGTACCACCGCCGATGGGGCGGGCAGCGGAGGGCGTGTAGGTCAGGCCGGCCGTCTCCTCCAGGCTGTCGCTGCGCGCGATCACCTTGTCCGCGCCGGCGGATGTGGCGACCTTCACGATCGACGGGTCCACGGCGCCGTCCACGGGCCAGGCGAAGTCGGTGGTCGGCTCCACGTGGAGGATCGACTCGACGGTGTCGGTGGCGACGTCGGTCGCCTCGTTGAGGTGGCCCAGCGAGCCGGTGACGGCCGTGCCGTTGTGGGCGAGGGAGGCCAGGTCGGGGTCGGCGAAGGGCAGGGCGACGACCTCGTTGCCCGCCACCGCGTCCTGCAGCGCGGCGAGCCACCGCTTGGCCAGCTCCTGATCGGCGCGGGTGCCGGCGGTGGTGGTGTTGCTCTCGCCCTGGACGCGGTAGCTGCGGGTCATGGCGTCGACCGAGGCCAGCAGGTCCGGGTCGACCACCCAGGTCACGTCGAGGTCCTTGCCGAGGGAGACCATCTGCTCCAGGCGGCCGCCCGGCGCGAGCTCCTTGGCGAGGTCGTTGTCACGGAAGACCGGCGTCTGTGACTCGTTCGACCCCGTCTGCGCCGACATGTGGACGGTGGAGATCAGCGGCCATAGCACCGTCGTCTTCGTCTGTGTGTCGGGCCCGTCCGGCTGCCACGGCAGGAAGGTCCGCTGCACGCCGAGCACCTGGGGCCACGGCTGCGCCGCGGTCTCACCGGACAGGGAGACCGCGAGCTGGTAGATCCCGTTCCCGCCCAGATCCAGCTCGTCGACCGGTACGGAGATGTTGAAGGACTCGGAGACGCCCGGAGTGAGCTTGGAGAACTTCTCGACGTACTTCCCGCCGACCGGTGTCCCGTCGGTTCCCTGCTGGTAGCCGGTGGTCTTGGCGGCGGTGTCGATGCCGGAGCGGGTGGTCAGCTCCTGGCCTACGCGCAGGTCCACCTGGGCGTCGGTGACCGCCTGCTTGCCGTTGTTCGTCACCGTGCCGGACACGGTCAGCGTGTCGCCGTCCATGGGAACGCTCGGGGTGAGGGAGTCGACAGCGACGGCGACCGTCTCGGAGCCGGTGGCGGCGACGGCGGGAGACGCGGCGGGCAGTTGGAGAAGTCCCGCCAGCAGGGGGGCACCGGCGAGCACCGCGCCGGTGCGCCGCAGCCACCGGCGGGCAGGTGAGGCACTCGTCCCCTGGAAGTCTGCCGCCTCGGCCACGCGCTCGCCCGTCCCTCGTCGTCGTCAGTGGTCGTCGGAATGTGCGTCCACGCATGGTAACGATGCGCGCTGAGGGGAAGTGCCGCGGACTGCGCCACAAGATCGGCTCGTACTCCCGGGCTGTCCCGTATGTGCCCGTATAAATGGGAGCGGGTTTGTGCACGTTTAATGGAGGCGCAGCAGGTTGTTGCGGCCACGTACCCTCTTTTGTTGTGCCGAACGCCAACGAAGACAACCTCAGTGTCCTGAGTCAGGTGCAGCACCGCGCGGTGAGTGAACTGCTGCGGGTCGCGCCTGTCGCCGACGACCTCGCCCGCCGCTTCCAGGAGGCCGGGTTCTCACTCGCCCTGGTCGGTGGGTCGGTCCGGGACGCTTTGCTCGGCCGGCTCGGCAATGACCTCGACTTCACGACCGATGCCCGGCCCGAGGACGTCCTCAAGATCGTGCGGCCGTGGGCGGACGCCGTGTGGGAGGTCGGGATCGCTTTCGGCACGGTCGGGGCGCAGAAGGACGGCTATCAGGTCGAGGTCACGACCTATCGGTCGGAGGCCTACGACCGGACCTCCCGCAAGCCCGAGGTGTCGTACGGCGACTCCATCGAGCAGGACCTGGTCCGCCGTGACTTCACCGTGAACGCGATGGCCGTCGCGCTGCCGGAGAAGGACTTCATCGACCCGCACGGCGGTCTCGGTGACCTCGCGGCACGCGTGCTGCGCACCCCGGGCACTCCCGAGGAGTCCTTCTCGGACGATCCGCTGCGGATGATGCGGGCCGCGCGGTTCGCGGCGCAGCTCGACTTCGAGGTAGCCCCCGAGGTCGTCACGGCCATGACGGAGATGTCCGAGCGCATCGAGATCGTCTCGGCGGAGCGGGTGCGGGACGAGCTGAACAAGCTGATCCTCTCCGCGCACCCGCGCAAGGGCCTGTCGCTGCTCGTCGACACCGGTCTGGCCGATCGGGTCCTGCCCGAGCTGCCGGCCCTGCGGCTGGAGAGTGACGAGCACCACCGGCACAAGGATGTCTACGAGCACACGCTGATCGTCCTGGAGCAGGCGATGGCCCTGGAGGAGGACGGCCCGGACCTGACCCTCCGGCTGGCCGCTCTGCTGCACGACATCGGCAAGCCGCGGACCCGGCGCTTCGAGAAGGACGGCCGGGTCTCGTTCCACCACCACGAGGTGGTCGGCGCGAAGATGACCAAGACGCGCATGACGGCCCTGAAGTACTCCAACGAACTGGTGAAGGACGTCTCGCGGCTGGTCGAGCTCCATCTGCGCTTCCACGGCTACGGCACCGGGGAGTGGACGGACTCCGCGGTCCGCCGCTACGTCCGGGACGCGGGCCCGCTGCTCGACCGACTGCACAAGCTGACCCGCTCGGACTGCACGACCCGCAACAAGCGCAAGGCGGCCGCGCTCTCCCGGGCGTACGACGGTCTGGAGGAGCGCATCGCCCAGCTCCAGGAGCAGGAAGAGCTGGATGCGATCCGCCCGGATCTCGACGGCAACGACATCATGCAGATCCTCGGCGTCGGTCCGGGCCCGGTCGTCGGCCGCGCCTACAAGCACATGCTGGAGCTGCGGCTGGAGAACGGCCCGATGGAGCGCGACGCCGCGGTGACCGCCCTCAAGGAGTGGTGGGCCGCGGAGGAGCAGGGCTGAGGCTGTGAAACGGGGTCATGTTTCACGTGAAACACGCCCCGGGGACGCACCGAGGGGCGGTGTTTCACGTGAAACACCGCCCCTGTGGCTTCGTCCTACTTGGGGCTGTAGTCCGAGAGGCAGAGCGTGAAGTCGTCGCTGCCACCCGTCTCGGTGTACTCCGAGTACTTGGTGCGGTCACACGACTCCGTCGTGCCGTCCTTCTTCTCCGCGACCTTGTACTTGGCGCTGGAGTCGCTGCAGTCCACGACCTCCAGGCCCGGGTCGGTGGTGCTGTCCGGGTCGGAGATGCTCATGCAGTCGCCGACCTTCGCCGCGTTGGCGTCGTCCCGGCTGGCTATGTACCCGCCGACGATCACGGAGACGACGGCCACGCCGATGACGATGTTCTTGATCGTCTTGAAGCTGAGCTTGCGGCGGGGCTGCTCCGGCGGGACCGGCGCGTACGGGGCCGCACCCTGCTGCGGGAAGCCCGGCTGCTGCGGGTACGGAGCCTGGCCCTGGGGCTGCTGGGCGTACGGGTTCTGGCCCTGAGCGAACGGGTTCTGGCCCTGGGGCGGCGGAGTGGTCACTTGGGGGTCCCCCTAAGAACATGGGTGCGTGACGCGAACGGAGCGCGCATAAGACTCACGTAAGTTATCGGGCCCCACTGGCACACCAGTAGTCAGGAGGGGCTCTGTGGCACTGATGTGACACTTACCGGCGTTCAAAGCGGGCCATAGCCACTGCAACTGCTCCGTAGATAACGGCGACTGTTACCACCAGCGCTACCGAGCGGCCGTCCGGCGGCAGCATCAGGGCCGCCACTCCCGCGGCGCCGACGAAGGCGACGTTGAACAGGACGTCGTAGAACGAGAAGACGCGGCCGCGGAAGCCGTCCTCGACCGAGGACTGGACGATGGTGTCCGTGGCGATCTTCGCGCCCTGGGTGCTCAACCCGAGGACGAACGCGGCGAACAGCATGGGAACCGTGGCGAAGGGCAGCCCCAGGGCCGGTTCCAGTACGGCCGCGACGCCGGCGCACACGACGATCCAGCGGCCGGGGCCGAGCCGCCGCGCCATCCAGGGCGTCAGCACGGCCGCCGCGAAGAAGCCCGCGCCGGAGACGCCCAACGCCAGCCCCAACAGGGCGAGTCCGTCGTCCGTGGTCGTGGAGAAGGCGTACCGGCACAGCATCAGCAGCATGACCAGCAGGGCGCCGTAGCAGAAGCGCATCAGGGTCATCGTGGCGAGCGCCCACGCCGCCTCTCGCCGTGCCGGTGTGGCCAGATGACGTACGCCCGCCAACAGATCGCGCGCTGTGCCGGCGATCGCCGTTCGCAGTCCCGGCTGCACCAACTCCGGGTCGGGGCCCAGCAGATCGCGTGACATCCGCAGCGACGCCAGCGCCGCGCACAGGTACAGGGCCGCGCCGAACAGCACCACGGCCGCGTCGGAGTCCGCCACCAGCAGCCGTACGACGAAGGCGAGGCCGCCGCCCGCGGTCGCGGCGAGCGTTCCGGCCGTCGGGGACAGGGAGTTGGCCATCACCAGACGCTCTTCGTCGACCACGCGCGGCAGGGCGGCGGACAGGCCGGAGAGGACGAAGCGGTTGACGGCGGTGACGCACAGGGCGGAGACGTAGAAGAGCCAGTCCGGTACCGGACTGAGCATCAGCACGGCGGTCGCCGTCGCCAACAGGGCGCGCAGCAGGCTGCCGTAGAGGAAGACCTGGCGGCGCTGCCAGCGGTCGAGGAGGACGCCGGCGAAGGGGCCGACGAGGGAGTACGGCAGGAGCAGGACCGCCATCGCGGAGGCGATCGCGACGGCCGAGGTCTGCTTCTCGGGGGAGAAGACGACGTAGGTGGCGAGCGCGACCTGATAGACGCCGTCGGCGCCCTGGGAGAGCAGCCGGAGGGCGAGCAGACGCCTGAAGTTACCGAAGCGCAGCAGGACGCGCAGGTCGCGGGCGACGGACATGGGGCTCAGCCTCACATACGGGAAGGCCCCCGGGCCGTATGACCCGGGGACCCTTCTCGGCCCTGGCAGGAGCAGACTTGCTGAGCGGTTCTAGCGCTCGACCTCACCCTTGATGAACTTCTCGACGTTGGCGTAGGCCTCGTCGTCGAAGTACTGGACCGGCGGGGACTTCATGAAGTAGCTCGACGCGGAGAGGATCGGGCCGCCGATACCGCGGTCCTTGGCGATCTTCGCGGCGCGCAGGGCGTCGATGATGACACCCGCGGAGTTCGGGGAGTCCCAGACCTCCAGCTTGTACTCCAGGTTCAGCGGAACGTCACCGAAGGCGCGGCCCTCAAGGCGGACGTACGCCCACTTGCGGTCGTCGAGCCAGGCCACGTAGTCCGAGGGGCCGATGTGGACGTTCTTCTCGCCCAGCTCGCGGTCGGGGATCTGCGAGGTGACGGCCTGCGTCTTCGAGATCTTCTTGGACTCGAGGCGGTCGCGCTCCAGCATGTTCTTGAAGTCCATGTTGCCGCCGACGTTGAGCTGCATGGTGCGCTCAAGGCGGACACCGCGGTCCTCGAACAGCTTCGCCATCACACGGTGCGTGATGGTGGCGCCGACCTGCGACTTGATGTCGTCACCGACGATCGGGACGCCAGCCTCGGTGAACTTGTCCGCCCACTCCTTGGTGCCGGCGATGAAGACCGGGAGGGCGTTGACGAAGGCGACCTTGGCGTCGATGGCGCACTGGGCGTAGAACTTCGCCGCGTCCTCGGAACCGACGGGCAGGTAGCAGACGAGGACGTCGACCTGGCGGTCCTTGAGGATCTGGACGACGTCGACCGGCTCCTCGGCGGACTCCTCGATGGTCTCGCGGTAGTACTTGCCGAGACCGTCGAGGGTGTGACCGCGCTGGACCGTGACGCCCTTGTTCGGGACGTCGCAGATCTTGATGGTGTTGTTCTCGCTGGCACCGATGGCGTCCGAGAGGTCGAGGCCGACCTTCTTCGCGTCGACGTCGAAGGCGGCGACGAACTCGACATCACCGACGTGATAGTCGCCGAACTGCACGTGCATCAGGCCCGGGACCTTGGACGCCGGGTCGGCGTCCTTGTAGTACTCGACGCCCTGCACCAGCGACGCGGCGCAGTTGCCCACGCCGACGATGGCTACGCGAACCGAACCCATTCCGGTTGCTCCCTGTGTGTACGAGTGAGGCCCAAAGCGAGCTCTCACGTGGCGGTGTCGTCGGGCGTATCCGTCCCGGGGTCGTCCCCGGGACGGGGCAGGCCGCCCGTCGCTCCAGATGTGGTGTCCTGCTGAGCGGGCTCCCCGGTGGCGGACCCCTTGAGGTCCCTCCCGGCCCGCTCGCTCTCGATGAGCTCGTTCAGCCAGCGCACTTCGCGCTCCACGGACTCCATCCCGTGGCGCTGGAGCTCAAGCGTGTAGTCGTCGAGGCGCTCCCTGGTGCGCGCCAGCGAGGCGCGCATCTTCTCCAGACGCTCCTCCAGGCGGCTGCGACGGCCCTCCAGCACGCGCATGCGGACATCGCGCGAGGTCTGGCCGAAGAAGGCGAAACGAGCGGCGAAGTGCTCGTCCTCGTACGCGTCGGGGCCGGTCTGGGAGAGCAGGTCCTCGAAGTGCTCCTTACCTTCCGCCGTCAACCGATAGACGATCTTGGCGCGGCGGCCGGCGAGGGACGCTGCGAGGGCGTCCTCGGGGGCGTTCCCCGGCTCCTCGATCAACCAGCCGTTGGCGACCAGCGTCTTGAGGCAGGGGTAGAGGGTTCCGTAGCTGAACGCACGGAATACACCCAGTGACGTATTGAGTCGTTTGCGCAGCTCATAGCCGTGCATTGGCGACTCGCGGAGCAGGCCGAGGACAGCGAACTCAAGGATCCCGGAACGCCGGCTCATCCTCTCGCCTCCCTCGCCTTATCTCGCGCTGATGTATCGACTCGATACATCAAGACGATAGAACGGCCTTCCGGATGCGACAAGAGGGAGGATGGTGAACGGGATCACATCACTGATTCATGGGATGCGAGTTGCCTGATTTGGGGTGAACTTCGGGGCTAGGCAGGTTTTGACGGTGCGTAGTCTGTGCGCCATGCACACCACCGGGAACCAAGTGACGTCTGGGGGCGTCGTCGTCCTCGGTGCAGTACGGGTGAATGCGGAAGCGACCACATCCGTACTTCGGGGGGACCGGAAACCAGCCGCCGTTTCCAGGCGCGTCACACGGGTGCGCCTGCCCGAGGAGTAGTCGTTCGATGAGCGAGCACCGTCGCAAACCGCCGCAGCCGCAGGAAGGCGGACGTGCCGCGGCCCGACGCGGCCAGTCCGGCTCGTCCTCCGGCCGCCGCGCGGCACCGCGAGGCGCCACCGGGTCTCCCGCCGACTCCTATGGGACGAGTTCCCATGGGTCGGAGTCGTACGGTCGGGGTGGTGAGGAGCGTCCGTACGGAGGTCGCGCCGAAGCCCGGCGTGCGGCCCAGAGAAGCGGGGGCGGCCGCCGTAGAGCGGCCGAGCCTGGCCGCGGCGGTCGGCGGGGTGCTCCCGGCGGACCGACCGGTCCCGGCCGGGGCCGAGGGCGAGCCACGGGACCCGCCAAGAAGCGCATCATCGACTATCCGCGCGCGGGCAAGTACGGCTGGCGCCGCTGGGTGCCGTCCTGGAAGCTCGTCTCTGGTCTCTGCATCGGCTTCTTCGGCAGCCTGGTGGCCATCGCCGGCATCGGCTACGCGATGGTGGGCGTCCCCAACGTCGCGGACACGGCCGAGGCGCAGAACAACGTCTTCTACTGGTCCGACGGCTCCCCGATGGTCGCCACGGGTGGCGAGACCAACCGCCAGATCGTCGAGCTGGGCCAGATTCCCGAGGAGATGCGCAACGCGGTCATCTCCCAGGAGAACAAGACCTTCATGACCGACAGCGGCATCGACCCCAAGGGCATCGCCCGCGCCGTGTTCAACATGGCCAGGGGCGGCGAGACGCAGGGCGGTTCGACGATCACCCAGCAGTTCGTCAAGAACGCGATGCTGGACGACCAGTCGCAGACGATCTCCCGTAAGTTCCAGGAGATCTTTGTCTCGGTCAAGGTGGGCGCCAAGTTCTCCAAGGACGAGATCATGGCCGGTTACCTGAACTCCGCGTACTACGGCCGTGGTGCGTACGGCATCCAGGCGGCCTCGCGGGCGTACTTCAACAAGGACTCGGTCGACCTGAACCCCGGGCAGTGCGCCTTCCTCGCGGCCATGCTCAAGGGCGCCACCTACTACGACCCGGCGGGTGCGACGTCCATCGACACGGCCGCGACGCCCGAGGCGAACAGTAAGCGGGCCAAGATCCAGATGCAGGACACGCTGGACAAGATGGTCGAGTACGGTCACCTCGACGCCGCCA
This sequence comes from Streptomyces sp. P17, assembly GCF_032436805.1. Taxonomy (NCBI): domain Bacteria; kingdom Bacillati; phylum Actinomycetota; class Actinomycetes; order Kitasatosporales; family Streptomycetaceae; genus Streptomyces; species Streptomyces sp. P17. Next base: position 79,782 of record NZ_JAVRBF010000007.1, read on the forward strand.
CACGGGCCAAGTACACGGATCTTCCCAAGGTCCAGAACCCGCGCTCCAACACCGCTCTGGGCGGCCAGGTCGGCTATCTCGTCGACCTCGCCAAGGCGTACGTCGTCAACAACACGAACATCACCGCCAGCGACCTTCAGCAGGGCGGTTACTCGATCTACACGACCTTCGACAAGAAGAAGGTGAAGGCGCTCGAAGCCGCGGTGAAGAAGGTCCAGAAGGAGAACATCGACCCCAAGAAGCGCCCGAAGACGGACACGCACGTCCAGTTCGGCGGGGCTTCGGTGGACCCGGAGACGGGTGCCATCAAGGCGATCTACGGCGGTGAGGACGCGACCAAGCACTTCACCAACAACGCCGATGTGACCGGCGCCCAGGTCGGTTCGACGTTCAAGCCGTTCGTCCTCGCGGCCGCCATGAAGTGGGGTGTCCGAGACCCCGAGGGCCTCCCGGAGCAGGCACAGGACGAGCGGACCAAGGTGTCCCCGAAGAGCCTGTACAGCGGCAAGAACGACCTCAAGATCAAGAACTACGACGGGACGGTCTGGCAGGACGACAAGGGCAAGGAGTGGCTCCAGGCCAACGACGGTGACCAGTCGCTCGGTGACCCGCCGAACTACCGGGTCGACCTGCGCACCGCGATGCAGTTCTCGGCGAACTCCGTCTTTGTGCAGCTCGGCATGGACGTCGGCCTGGACAAGGTGAAGGAGGCCGCCGTCGACGCGGGCATCAAGGAGGACACCCTGACGGGTACGACCTTCCCCTCCTTCTCCATCGGTATCTCCGAGCCCAGTGCGATCCGTATGGCGGGCTCGTACGCCACGTTCGCGGCCAGCGGCAAGAAGAATGAGCCGTACTCCGTCACCGAGGTCAAGAGCGCGGAGGGCACGGTCTACACGCACAAGGGCAAAACGGAGCAGGCCTTCACCGCGCAGGTGGCCGACAACGTCACCGATGTCCTGAAGACCGTGGTCGAGAAGGGTACGGGTACGAACGCCCAGCTGACGGGCCGTGAGGTCGCCGGCAAGACCGGTACGACCGACGGCAACAAGTCGGCCTGGTTCGTCGGGTACACCCCGCAGCTGTCCACCGCGATCAGCATGTTCCGGTACCCGGACGACGAGTCCATCAAGAACCGCAAGTTCTTGAAGATGTACGGCACGGGCAACCAGACGTCGATCCATGGTGCGTCGTTCCCGGCCGAGATCTGGCGCGACTACATGGAGCAGGCGCTGAAGGGAGAGCCGGCGAAGGACTTCCCGACCCCGGAGCCCATTGGCCAGGTCATCAACGACCTTCCGTCCCCGACGCCGACTCCCACCGTCAGCGAGACGGAGGAGTCCAGCCCGACGCCGACCCCGACGCCGAGCAAGACAAAGCCCAACCCGAAGCCCTCGGAGTCCGTGCCGGACTGTGGCTTCTTCGGCTGCGAGGAAACCACCGGCGGGACCGACAACGGCGGCACGGACGGGGGCGTGACCACATCACCCACGCCCACGGACACCGGCGATACCGGGAACAGCAATGGCAACGGCAATGGAGGCCTCTTCGGAGGCGGCGACTCCACCGGCTAGGCCGACCGGCCGGGAATCCGGTGGGCGCCCGGTTGGGCGCCATATCGCCCGGCGAGAGTGTTTCACGTGAAACATGGGCCGCCGCACCGACCAGGTGCGGCGGCCCACGGCGTGTACCCAGGCGCGTACGGCAGGATGTGCCCCATGCCCAGTGCAGAGACGACGCAATCGAGCGCGCACGAGCCGGACGCGGTGCGGCCGACCAAGGACGACGAGGTGGCCCGCAGCGGCAGTGAGCTGATCGGCGGCCCCATCGGACGGCGTGCCCTGCTGGGGACGTCATGGTGGACCCCGGTGCGGGTCATCGCGCTCGTGGCGATCGGCATGTTCGCCCTCGGCCTGGTCCAGAAGGCGCCCTGCTACAACGGCGCCTGGTTCTTCGGCGCCAGCTCGCAGTACACGCACGCCTGTTACTCCGACATCCCGCACCTCTACCAGGGGCGCGGCTTTGCGGACGGTCTCGTGCCGTACTTCGACAAGCTCTCCGGCGACATGGAATACCTTGAGTACCCGGTGCTGACCGGTGTGTTCATGGAGGTGGCCTCCTGGCTCACGCCGGGCAGCGGCAGCATCCAGGACCAGGCGCAGTGGTACTGGATGGTCAACGCGGGGATGCTGATGGCCTGCGCGGCCGTCATCGCCGTCTGTGTGACCCGCACGCACGCCCGCCGCCCCTGGGACGGCCTCCTTGTCGCGCTGGCACCGGCTTTCGCGCTGACCGCGACCATCAACTGGGACCTGCTGGCCGTCGCTCTGACGGCCGCGGCGATGGTGATGTGGTCGCGGGGCCGTCCGCTCGCCTTCGGCGTTCTCCTGGGGCTCGCCACGGCCGCCAAGCTCTATCCCGTCTTCCTGCTCGGCGCGCTGTTCGTGCTGTGCTGGCGTGCGGGCAAATGGCGGGACTTCGGGAAGGCGCTCGGCGGCACCGCCGTCGCCTGGGTGGTGGTGAACGGCCCGGTGATGCTCCTCGCCTTCGACGGCTGGTCGAAGTTCTACACGTTCAGCCAGGAGCGGGGCGTCGACTTCGGTTCCTTCTGGCTGATCCTCGCCCAGAACTCCGACGACCCGCTGAGCACCGACACCGTCAACACGCTGGCCACGCTGCTGATGCTGCTGTGCTGCGCCGGTGTCGCCGCGCTCACCCTGACCGCACCGCGCCGGCCGCGCTTCGCCCAGCTCGCGTTCCTGATCGTCGCGGCGTTCATCCTCACCAACAAGGTCTACTCGCCGCAGTACGTCCTGTGGCTGATCCCGCTGGCCGCGCTGGCCCGGCCCAAGTGGCGGGACTTCCTGATCTGGCAGGCCTGCGAGGTGGCGTACTTCCTGGGGATCTGGATGTACCTCGCGTACACGACCAGTGGCGACGCCAACAAGGGGCTGCCGACCGACGGCTACCACTGGGCCATCGGTGTGCACCTGCTGGGCACGCTCTACCTGTGCGCCGTGATCGTCCGCGACATCCTCATGCCCGAGCGGGACGTGGTGCGCCGGGCGGGTGAGGACGACCCCTCGGGCGGTGTCCTCGACGGGGCGGAGGATGTCTTCGTGCTCGGTGCCGCGGCCCATCCGCCCAAGCACGCGGCCCACTTCGACGGGCCGCAGGTGGAGTGGGGCAGCCCGGGGGCGGACGGGCGTTCGCTCTGAGCGAACGCGCTCTGGAGGGCCGTAGACGCAACGCTGTGGGACGCCGAAGGCCGTGCGCGGAAAACCCGTGCACGGCCCTTCTGTTGCCCTGGAGAGAGTGGCTCAGCGGTCGACGATGCGGTCGAACTGCGTGGTGGTGTGGCGCAGATGGGCCACCAGCTCGTCGCCGACCTTCGGCTCCGGCGCATCGGCCGGGACGAACAGGATGGAGACCTGCATGTGCGGCGGCTCGGCGAACCAGCGCTGCTTGCCGCCCCAGACGAACGGAGAAAGGTTCCGGTTGACGGTGGCGAGACCGGCCCGGGCGACGCCCTTGGCGCGCGGCATGACGCCGTGCAGCGCCTTGGGGGCCTCAAGGCCCACCCCGTGGGATGTTCCGCCCGCGACGACGACCAGGAAGCCGTCGGAGGCCGCCTTCTGCTGCCGGTAGCCGAAGCGGTCGCCCTTGGAGACGCGGGTGACGTCCAGGACCGCGCCGCTGTACTCCGTGGCCTCGTGGTCCCCGAGCCACAGCCGGGTGCCGATCCGGGCACGGAAGCGGGTCTGCGGGAACTGCTGCTGGAGCCGGGCGAGTTCCTCGGCCTTGAGGTGGCTGACGAACATCGTGTGCAGCGGCAGCCGCGCGGCGCGCAGGCGGTCCATCCAGCCGATGACCTCCTCGACGGCGTCCGAGCCGTCGGTGCGGTCCAGCGGCAGGTGGATGGCGAAGCCCTCAAGACGGACGTTCTCTATGGCGGAGTGCAGCTGCGGCAGATCCTGCTCGCTCACCCCGTGCCGCTTCATCGAGGACATCACCTCGATGACCACCCGGGCCCCCACGAGGCCGTACACGCCGTCGATCGAGGACACCGAGCGGATGACCCGGTCGGGCAGCGGCACCGGCTCCTCGCCGCGTCGATAGGGCGTCAGCACCAGCAGGTCCCCGCCGAACCAGTCCTTGATGCGCGCGGCCTCGTACGTCGTACCCACGGCGAGGACGTCCGAGCCCAGCCGGGTGGCCTCCTCCGCGAGACGCTCGTGCCCGAAGCCGTAGCCGTTGCCCTTGCAGACCGGGACGAGGCCCGGGAACTGCTCCTGCACGTGCTTGTGGTGCGCCCGCCAGCGCGCGGTGTCGACGTAGAGCGTGAGCGCCATGGCCGGACCTGGAACCTTTCTGGTGGCTGCGGTGTATCAGAGGTATGGAAGCTATCGGAGCAAATGCCTGTGGCTCAGCGGCGCGACATGTAGATGTCGAGCGCCTTGTGGAGCAGCTTGTTCAGCGGGAAGTCCCACTCGCCGAGGTACTCGGCGGCCTGGCCGCCCGTGCCCACCTTGAACTGGATCAGGCCGAAGAGGTGGTCGGACTCGTCCAGCGAGTCGGAGATGCCCCGCAGGTCGTAGACGGTCGCGCCGAGCGCGTAGGCGTCGCGCAGCATCCGCCACTGCATCGCGTTCGAGGGCCGGACCTCACGGCCGATGTTGTCGGAGGCGCCGTAGGAGTACCAGACGTGCCCGCCGACCACCAGCATCGTCGCAGCGGCCAGGTTCACGCCGTTGTGCCGCGCGAAGTACAGCCGCATGCGGTTGGGGTCCTCGGTGTTGAGGGCCGTCCACATGCGCTGGAAGTACCCCAGGGGGCGGGGCCGGAAGTGGTCGCGCACGGCCGTGATCTCGTAGAGCCGCTGCCATTCCTCAAGGTCGTGGTAGCCACCCTGGACGACCTCGACGCCGGCCTTCTCGGCCTTCTTGATGTTGCGGCGCCACAGCTGGTTGAAGTTCTTGTGGACCTCTTCCAGGGAGCGGTTGGCCAGCGGCACCTGGAAGACATAGCGGGGCTGTACGTCGCCGAATCCGGCGCCGCCGTCCTCGCCCTGCTGCCAGCCCATACGGCGCAGCTTGTCGGCGACCTCGAAGGCGCGCGGCTCGATGAAGTCGGCCTCGATGTCGCGCAGCCGCTTCACATCCGGGTTCTGGATGCCCTGCTTGATGGAGTTGGCGTCCCAGCGCCGGATGATCACCGGCGGGCCCATCTTCACGGAGAAGGCGCCCTGCTGCTTCAGGTGCGCGAGCATCGGTTCCAGCCAGTCGGTCAGATTTGGCGCGAACCAGTTGATGACCGGGCCTTCGGGCAGATAGGCGAGGTAGCGCTTGATCTTGGGCAGCTGGCGGTAGAGGGCCAGGCCCGCGCCGACCATCTCACCGGTCCGGTCGTCGAACCACCCGAGGTTCTCGGAGCGCCACTCTGCCTTGACGTCGGCCCAGGCCGGAACCTGCATGTGGCTCGCCGCCGGCAGACTCTGGATGTATGCCAGATGCTGCTCGCGACTGATCGTCCTCAGGGTCAGGCTCATTCGGGGCGCTCCTCGGGCTGGTGTGTCCCCATGGGTTCAGGGGCTCCGGCTCTCGCGCCGAAGCCTACTGCGCCTCACGAGCGGCCTGACTGGGCATACGGCAGCTTCGCCCCGGCCTGTGGGCCACCGGGGCGAACGGCGACGGTGTCAGAGCGGTCCGGGAGGGGCGTCTATGGCGTCAGCCGATGACCCCGCCGAAGAGACCGCCGTGCGCCATACCCAGGAAGAAGCCGACGCCCGCGGCGCCCAGGCCCACGATCAGGCCGAAGCGCTCCCGCGTCGTCTCCGAGATCCACTGGCCGTAGGCGCCGGTGGCGAGCCCCACCAGGCCGGTCCAGGAGCTGAGCAGATGCAGGTCGTGGAACATCGCTGTGACGAAAGACGTGATGCCCAGCACCAGGGTCACCGCGAGCAGCGTGTCCTGGAGCGGGTGGGGCTTTCCGTCCGTGGCGAAGAGGCCTCCGACGGTGTTGGGTCGCATTGTCTGTGCCATAGGGCACCTCCTGCGGAAGGCGGCGCATCGTAGCGCCATACACACCCGATGTATCCAGATTGTCGACGCTCACGGCCGGATTTCAACCGGAAGCGGGTGTGCGGGTAGTCTGTACCGTCTGCAGCAGTGTCTGCCCACCTCATAGCCGGGGCTCCCCAGAGGGGCCCCGATTGTCAGTGGTCGCCGATACCGTTGCGTACGCATCACAACCCTCCTGCCACGGAACGACCGTGGCCGCTGAGTCCAAAGGAGGTGGGTTCCACATGCGTCACTACGAGGTGATGGTCATCCTCGACCCCGATCTGGAGGAGCGCGCTGTCGCCCCCCTGATCGAGAACTTCCTCTCCGTCGTCCGTGAGGGCAACGGAAAGGTCGAGAAGGTCGACACCTGGGGCCGTCGTCGTCTCGCGTACGAGATCAAGAAGAAGCCCGAGGGCATCTACTCGGTCATCGACCTGCAGGCCGAGCCTGCGGTCGTCAAGGAGCTCGACCGCCAGATGAACCTGAACGAGTCGGTCCTCCGGACCAAGGTCCTCCGCCCCGAGACCCACTGAGCCTCCCGCTCAGCTGATCTCGGGATTTCGAGTAGCAGCACAAGCAGCCAGCAGCAAACCCGCCGAGAGGTTCCCCCATGGCAGGCGAGACCGTCATCACGGTCGTCGGCAATCTTGTCGACGACCCCGAGCTGCGCTTCACCCCTTCCGGTGCGGCGGTCGCGAAGTTCCGTGTCGCGTCCACTCCCCGCACCTTCGACCGTCAGACCAATGAGTGGAAGGACGGCGAGAGCCTGTTCCTGACCTGTTCGGTCTGGCGTCAGGCGGCGGAGAACGTCGCCGAGTCGCTCCAGCGAGGCATGCGCGTCATCGTGCAGGGCCGGCTGAAGCAGCGGTCCTACGAGGACCGTGAGGGCGTCAAGCGCACGGTCTATGAGCTGGACGTCGAGGAAGTCGGCGCCAGCCTGCGCAACGCCACGGCCAAGGTCACCAAGACCGCCGGCCGCGGTGGCCAGCAGGGCGGTGGCTTCGGCGGCGGTGGCGGCGGCGCCCAGGGTGGCGGCGGCGGCTGGGGCGGTGGCCCCGGCGGCGGTCAGCAGGGTGGCGGCGCTCCTGCCGACGACCCGTGGGCGACCGGCGCTCCCGCCGGTGGCCAGCAGGGCGGCGGCGGTGGCTGGGGTGGAAGCTCCGGCGGCGGCGCCGGCGGCGGCTACTCGGACGAGCCCCCCTTCTAGGCCTTCGGGCCGAGGGTGGGTCGTACCCCAACTTCTTGATCACACAGGAGAAACACCATGGCGAAGCCGCCTGTGCGCAAGCCTAAGAAGAAGGTCTGCGCTTTCTGCAAGGACAAGGTCACGTACGTGGACTACAAGGACACGAACATGCTGCGGAAGTTCATTTCCGACCGCGGCAAGATCCGTGCCCGCCGCGTGACCGGCAACTGCACGCAGCACCAGCGTGACGTCGCCACGGCCGTCAAGAACAGCCGTGAGATGGCGCTGCTGCCCTACACCTCCACCGCGCGATAAGGGAAGGGTGACCGACTAATGAAGATCATCCTCACCCACGAGGTCTCCGGCCTCGGCGCCGCGGGCGACGTCGTCGACGTCAAGGACGGTTACGCTCGCAACTACCTGATCCCGCGGAACTTCGCGATCCGTTGGACCAAGGGTGGCGAGAAGGACGTCGAGCAGATCCGTCGTGCTCGCAAGATCCACGAGATCCAGACCATCGAGCAGGCCAACGCTGTGAAGGCCCAGCTCGAAGGTGTCAAGGTCCGCCTGGCCGTCCGCTCCGGCGACGCCGGTCGACTCTTCGGTTCCGTCACCCCGGCCGACATCGCCTCGGCGATCAAGGCTTCCGGTGGCCCCGAGGTCGACAAGCGCCGCATCGAGCTCGGCGCGCCGATCAAGACCCTGGGCGCCCACGAGACGTCCGTGCGTCTGCACCCCGAGGTTGCCGCCAAGGTCAACATCGAGGTAGTCGCGGCCTGATCGCTGCGCTCGGTTTGAAGAGCTGAGGGAAGGGGCCGTGCCCGTGGGGTGCGGCCCCTTCTTCGTGCCTGTTCCTCGGCCATGTTTCACGTGAAACGTCGGTTTCACGTGAAACAGTCAGCGCGTCGCGCCCGTGACGATCCATCGGCCCGAGCGGGCGCGGAGCCAGAGGGTCAGCATGCGGACCGTCATCATGAGCGTCATCGCTCCCCAGACTGCGGTGAGTCCGCCGCCGAGAACGGGGACGAGGAGGGCGACCGGAGTGAACACGGCCAGGGTGAGCACCATGGCCCACGCCAGATACGGCCCGTCGCCCGCGCCCATCAGGACGCCGTCCAGGACGAAGACCACGCCGCAGATCGGCTGGGAGAGCGCCACCATGAGCAGGGCGGGCAGCGCGGTTTCCTTCACTACCGGGTCGCTGGTGAACAGGGGCAGGAAGAGGGGGCGGGTGATCACCACGAGCAGGGCCAGTACGACACCGGCCGCGATGCCCCACTCCACCATGCGGCGACAGGCGGCGCGGGCGCCCTCGGCGTCGTTCGCGCCGAGATAGCGTCCGATGATCGCCTGCCCGGCGATGGCTATGGCGTCGAGAGCGAAGGCGAGCAGGCTCCAGAGGGACAGGATGATCTGATGGGCTGCGATGTCGGCGTCTCCGAGGTTGGCGGCGACGGCGGTGGCGATCATCAGGATCGCCCGCAGCGAGAGCGTCCGGACCAGCAGAGGGACACCGGCCTGAGCGGAGGCCCTGATCCCGGCGGCGTCGGGGCGCAGGGAGGCCTGGTGCTTGCTGGCTCCGCGGACGACGACCACAAGATAGGCGGCTGCCATGCCGCACTGGGCGATGACGGTGCCCCAGGCGGATCCGGCGATACCGAGGTCGGCGCCGTAGACGAGGCCGACGTTGAGGACGGCGTTGGCGACGAAGCCCGCGATGGCGACGTACAGCGGGGTTCGGGTGTCCTGGAGTCCGCGCAGGACGCCGGTGGCGGCGAGGACGACGAGCATCGCCGGTATGCCGAGTGCGGAGATCCGGAGATAGGTGGTCGCCTGTGGGGCTGCCGTGTCCGAGGCACCGAAGAGTTCCACGAGAAACGGTGCCGTGGGCAGCACTACGACGATGACGCCGGCCCCGAGGATGAGGGCCAGCCAGATACCGTCCATGCCCTGGCGGATGGCGGCCTGGAGGTCGCCGGCGCCGACGCGTCGGGCGACGGCCGCGGTGGTGGCGTAGGCAAGGAAGACGAAGATGCTCACGGCGGTCATGAGGAGCGCGGAGGCGACGCCGAGGCCGGCGAGTTGGGCGGTGCCGAGGTGGCCGACGATCGCGCTGTCGGCGATGACGAAGAGGGGCTCGGCGACGAGGGCGCCGAAGGCCGGGACGGCCAGCGCGATGATCTCTCGATCGTGTCGGCGGCGGATGGCCTTGGGGGTCGCGGGAGCCTGTGTCACGAGCACCAATCTAATCGTCCACAGGTAAGAGATGCAATGGAAGAGTGACCCTTACTCTTCGTCTCAGGGTGTGTGCTCTCGCGCACCGTTCGAAGTGATCTTGAGCCGACTGGGAAAGTTTTTCTTCTGCACAGCCGGTGGATGGGAAAGGAGCAGGTCAGAGGGGGACTCTTGTTAAGCGCTGCGGCTTGTTCACAGGGCTGTCCACCGTGTCGTGCACAGGTTTTGAGGAGTTCTCCACAGCATCCGGGGCGTCGTCCACATGGCCTGTGGATAACCAGATTGGCTGACGGTGCAGACAGGCCTACCGTGGTGCGGCGCCCGCTCCGTCCGTCGGTCGAGAAAACGACACAAAACCGACGCGCAAGAACCGGAGTTGGGCCTCTTGGTTGTCAGTGGCGTGCCGTAGAAATGAGAGGCACGCGAGGTCCGCTCGGCGGACGGGAGGAGGTGGCTCGGTGAGTATTTCCGAGCCCTTGGACGACCCGTGGGCCGACAGCGGGCCCAGTGATCGTCTGCCTGCTTCCCGTCGCCGCGGTGACGGGGGCCGGGGCCGCGACGAGCAGCACGACCGCGGCCGGGAGAACCGCGAGTGGGACGGGGGCGGTTCGGCCTTCGAGCGGGTTCCGCCCCAGGACCTCGACGCCGAGCAGTCCGTCCTCGGCGGCATGCTCCTGTCCAAGGACGCCATCGCGGATGTGGTCGAGGTCCTCAAGGGCCATGACTTCTACAAGCCCGCGCACGAGACGATCTTCCAGGCGATCCTCGACATCTACGCCAAGGGCGAGCCGGCCGACCCGATCACCATCGCCGCCGAGCTCACCAAGCGCGGCGAGATCAACAAGGTCGGCGGCGCCTCGTATCTGCACACCCTCGTCCAGACGGTGCCGACTGCGGCGAACGCCGAGTACTACGCGGAGATCGTCCACGAGCGTGCCGTGCTGCGCCGTCTTGTGGAGGCAGGCACTCGCATCACCCAGATGGGATACGCGGCCGACGACGACGTCGACGAGATCGTCAACCGCGCGCAGGCCGAGATCTACGCGGTCACCGAGCAGCGCACCAGCGAGGACTATCTGCCCCTCGGCGACATCATGGAGGGCGCGCTCGACGAGATCGAGGCGATCGGGTCGCGTACCGGCGAGATGACCGGTGTGCCCACCGGGTTCACGGACCTCGACTCGCTCACCAACGGTCTGCACCCGGGCCAGATGATCGTCATCGCGGCCCGTCCCGCCATGGGCAAGTCCACGCTCGCCCTGGACTTCGCGCGGGCGGCGTCGATCAAGCACAACCTGGCGAGCGTCATCTTCTCCCTGGAAATGGGGCGCAACGAGATCGCGATGCGCCTGCTGTCGGCCGAGGCGCGGGTGGCCCTGCACCACATGCGCTCCGGCACCATGACGGACGAGGACTGGACGCGCCTGGCGCGCCGGATGCCGGAGGTCTCGGCCGCGCCGCTCTACATCGACGACTCCCCGAACCTGTCGATGATGGAGATCCGCGCGAAGTGCCGCCGGCTGAAGCAGCGCAATGACATCAAGCTCGTGATCATCGACTATCTGCAGCTGATGCAGTCCGGTGGTTCCAAGCGCTCCGAGAGCCGTCAGCAGGAGGTCTCGGACATGTCCCGTAACCTCAAGCTCCTGGCCAAGGAGCTGGAGGTCCCGGTGATCGCGCTCTCGCAGCTCAACCGTGGGCCCGAACAGCGCACGGACAAGAAGCCGATGGTGTCCGACCTGCGTGAGTCCGGCTCCATCGAGCAGGACGCCGACATGGTGATCCTTCTGCACCGTGAGGACGCCTACGAGAAGGAGTCGCCGCGCGCGGGCGAGGCCGACATCATCGTGGGCAAGCACCGTAACGGCCCCACGGCGACGATCACGGTGGCCTTCCAGGGCCACTACTCGCGCTTCGTCGACATGGCGCAGACCTGATCCCAGAGCTGTAGGGTCTCGCGGCTGAGGTCGTATTGTCACGGGCCGTGTCGTACCGAGGGCGTACGACATCACCGAGAGACCAGCGCGTGGTTGCTGCTGCTCAGCGCCTCGTCTCGTACCTGGTCAGGATCACGCCGCAGGGAAGCGTCCGCGTCTCCACCAGGTTCAGGTTCACCCAGCTGTCCAGCGCGGTGAAGAACGGCGTGCCGCCGCCCACCAGGACCGGCGCGGTGGCCAGCACGTACTCGTCAATCAGGCCGGCCCGCATGGCCGCCCCGGCGAGCGTCGCGCCGCCGATGTCCATCGGGCCGCCGTCCTCGGCCTTGAGCCGGGTGATCTCGGCGACCGCGTCGCCGGTGACCAGGCGGGTGTTCCAGTCGACCTTGTCGATCGTCGAGGAGAACACCACCTTCGACATGTCCCGCCAGCGGCGCGCGAACTCGATCTCCGCCGGCGTGGCGTTGGGCTGCTGGTCGCCGGCAGGCCAGTAGGAGCTCATCGTCTGCCACAGCTTGCGCCCGTACAGCGTCAGGTCGGTCGCCTGCAACTGGTCGGACCAGAACTGGAACAGCTCGTCGCTCGGCACGCTCCAGCCGATGTCGTCGCCGGGCGCGGCGATGTAGCCGTCCAGGCTCAGGTTCATGCCGTAGATCAGTTTCCGCATGGCGCCAGCCTTCCGTGAGTCGGTCTCGCGCGTACAGACCGGCGCGGCGCGGGAAACTCATTGGTGCGCGATCCGAGCTCGCATGTTGTCCTCGTGCTCGGTGGCTCAGCGAGCCTGCAAGCCCGCACCGCCGGTCAGGATTCAAGAAGCGCCGGTTGCCTGTCGCGGCACCAGCGTCTACGTCATGACCTCCATCGATTGCCTCACCCTTGAGGTGGCCGACCCCACGGCTGCCGAGCGTTTCTATACGGATGCCTTCGGCCTGAGCGGACAAGTGCGGCTTCGGGCCTCGGAGGAGCCGACGTCCGGCTTCCGCGGGTTCACGGTGTCGCTCGTGGTGTCCCAGCCGCCGATCGTCAACGGGTTCTTCGGTGCCGCCCTGGACGCCGGCGCCACCGCGCTGAAGCCCGCCAAGAAGTCGTTGTGGGGCTACGGCGGCGTCGTGCAGTCCCCGGACGGGACGACCTGGCAGCTCGCAAGCTCGTCGAAGAAGGACACCGGCCCGGACAGCCGGGACATCGATGAGATTGTTCTTCTGCTGGGCGTCTCGGACATGGCCGCGACCAAGCGGTTCTACGTCGAGCGCGACCTCACGGTCGCGAAGAGCTTCGGCGGCAAGTACGTCGAGTTCGACGGCTCGTCGAGTGCCGTCAAGCTGTCCCTGTACGGACGTCGGGGCCTGGCCAAGGTCGCCGGAGGCCCGCCGGAGGGCAACGGGTCCCACCGGCTCACCATCGGCGGCGACGCCGGGACCTTCACCGACCCCGACGGGTTCCAGTGGGAGCCCGCGGCATGAAGTTCCGGGCCCATGTCGAGCCTCCGGAGCCCATGAAGGGCCTGGAGGTGCCGCCCGAGGTCGTGGAGGCGCTCTGTGGCGGCAAGCGGCCGCCCGTGACCATCACGGTCAGCGGCCACACATGGAAGAGCAGAGTCGCCATCATGCGCGGCCGCTACCTGCTCGGCCTCAGCAACGCCAACCGGCAGGCCGCCGGCGTCGAAACCGGCGACGAGGTCGAGGTCGGGCTGGAGCTCGATACCGAGCCCCCTGTCGTGGTCGAGCCCGAGGACTTCGCCCGCGTCCTGGATGCCGCCCCGGTCGCCCGCGCCGCCTACGACCGTCTGCCCCAGGGCCGCAAGCGGCAGCACGTGCTCGCCATCGACAGCGCGAAGAAGCCCGAAACCCGACTGCGACGCATCGACAACGCTCTGGCCACCCTCCGGGACGAAGCGGGCCGGTAGCCACTGGGTGAGGCAGCGCTTCCCAAGCCGTCCGGCGCCGCCGGGGCCCATGACGAAGTGCGGCGGCGCAGGTAATGCGCTCGACTCCCACAGGCCACTCGGGGTGGACTGTGGGCATGACGACACCTCAGGAAGAGTTGCTGCCCGGGACCCGACGGGCGCTGCTGCACCGGATCGCCGTGGCCCAGTCCGAGGGTCGGACGCCCTCGCTGGTCGCGGCGGTCGTACGGGACGGGCGCGCCGTCTGGCACGGGGCGCGGACCTCGGTCGAGGGGCATGGGCCGGACGAGAACGTGCAGTACCGGATCGGCTCGATCACCAAGACCTTCACGGCCGTTCTGGTCATGCGGCTGCGCGACGAGGGGCTGCTCGACCTCGGTGATGCCTTGGAGAAGCATCTGCCCGGGACCGGTGCGGGGGAGGCCACGGTCGCCGAACTGCTCGCCCATATGGGCGGACTGGCCGCCGAGTCGCCAGGGCCCTGGTGGGAGCGGACGCCCGGCTCGATGCGGCCCGAACTCTCCGATGTGCTGGGTGAACAGCCCCTTCTGCATCCGGTCGGCCGCCGCCACCACTACTCGAACCCCGGTTACACCCTGCTGGGCGCGCTGGTGGAGAAGCTACGCGGTGCGCCCTGGGAGGACGTACTGCGGCGGGAAGTGCTCGAACCCCTGGGCCTGAGCCGTACGCGCGGGCGGCCGAAGGCGCCGCACGCGGGCGGCTGGGCGGTGCACCCGTGGGCCGATGTGATGCTGCCGGAGCCCGCGGAGGACCTCGGCCGGATGGCTCCGGCCGGGCAACTGTGGTCCACCACAGCAGACTTGGTGCGGTTCGCGACCTTCCTGGTCAAGGGGGACGACCGAGTGCTGAGTGCGGAGAGCGTACGGGAGATGCGGACGCCGGCCGCGCCGGGCGAGGCCGCGGATGTCGCCGAAGGGGTCGCGTACGGGCTGGGGATTCAGATCCAGCACCGGAACGGCAGACTGCTCGCGGGGCACTCCGGCTCGCTGCCGGGCTTCCTGGCGAGCCTCTTCTTCAGCGAGAGCGACGACGTCGCGGCTGTGGTGCTCGCGAACTGCACGTCGGGGCCGCTGCTCTCCTTGGTCGCCGCCGACCTCGTACACATCGTGGCCGAGGCCGAGCCGCGGATTCCCGACCCCTGGCAGCCGCTGACCGAAGTCGATCCGGCCGTGCTGGAGTTGGCGGGGCAGTGGTACTGGGGGACGCATGCCTTCGCGCTGCGGCTGACGGCCGACGGGTTCGTCTCACTGGAGCCGCTGTCCGGGAAGGGCCGGCGCTCGCGGTTCAGGGCCAATGGTGACGGCACTTGGACCGGCCTTGAGGGCTACTACGCCGGAGAACTGCTGCAGGCCGTACGGCGCCCGGACGGGGGTGTGAGTCATCTGGACCTCGGGTCGTTCGTGTTCACGCGTCAGCCGTACGACGAGGGGGCTCCGGTGCCGGGCGGAGTGGATCCGGAAGGGTGGCGGGGCATCCCGTAGCGGGTGCCGAGGGGCGCCATGTTTCACGTGAAACACGGCGTCCCCGCCCCTCACAGAGCGAGCTTGAAGCCCACATGGGAGGCCTCGAAGCCGAGACGCTCGTAGAAGCGGTGGGCGTCGGTGCGGGAGGCGTCCGAGGTCAACTGGACGAGCCGGCAGCCCTGGCGCCGGGACTCCTCGACCGCCCACTCGATGAACTGCGTTCCCAGGCCGCTGCCCCGCTCGTCGGCGTGGATACGGACGGCCTCGATGATCGAGCGCGTCGCGCCCTTGCGGGAGAGCCCGGGGATGAGCGTGAGCTGGAGGGTTCCGACGACCCGGCCCTCCCGCTCGGCCACCATCAAGCGTTGGTTCGGATCGCGGCTCAGGCGTTCCAGGGCCGACAGATACGGAGTCAGGTCGTCCGGTGACTCGCGCTGGGCGCCGAGAGGGTCGTCGGCGAGCATCGCGACGATCGCCGGAACGTCGTCCGCGGTGGCGGGGCGTATTTCAAGATCTCCCATGGGCTCAGCCTATGCGGAGGTGCGGGGCGGGAACGGCTCAAGCCTCCGCGGGAACGCGCAGGGACTCCACGACCCGGACCAGCGGGGCCAGTTCGGGGTTCCTCGCGGCTTCGTCGAGCGCCTCGCGCAGGGCGGTGTCGTTGGTCGGCCATGCCTCCGCGAGGAGCTTCAAGCCCGTCTCGGTGACGTCCGTACAGATGCCCCGCCGGTCGGTGCGGCACAGGTAGCGCGTCAGCAACCCGTGGTCCGCAAGGCGGGTGACCAGACGGGTGGTGGCGCGCGCTCTGGCTGAGGACGACCGCGTCGGCCACCTGCTTCAACTGCAGATGGCCGTCCTCTCCGGAGTGCGGTGGGACTCGATCCTCCCGTGCAGCAGGGAGAGGGCGCACCAGCCTTTGGGCGGGGGCGGTGAGGTGCTACGGCCAGGTGCAGCAGGGCCCGCGATTGCCATCGTTTGCAGATATAGCGCGTGTGCAAGTATTATGGTAGCCCATAAAGCTCTTCTGCAATTTTTGGAAGGTGGCACCCCCATGCCGCTCGCGCTTCTGGCCCTGGCGATCGGGGCCTTCGGCATCGGCACGACCGAGTTCGTGATCATGGGCTTGTTGCCCGAGGCCGCCGACGACTTCGGGGTCTCCATCCCCACCGCGGGTCTGCTCGTGACCGGCTACGCCCTCGGTGTCGTGGCCGGAGCGTCGCTGATGACCGTGCTCGGCACCAAGGTCTCCCGCAAGCGGACGCTGATGCTGCTGATGGGCCTGTTCATCGCCGGAAACCTGCTGTCCGCGCTCGCTCCCTCCTTCGCCGTCATGCTGATCGGCCGGGTGGTCGCCTCACTCGCCCACGGGGCCTTCCTCGGCATCGGCTCGGTCGTCGCCGCCGACCTGGTCGCCCCTGACAAGAAGGCCGGCGCCATCGCGATGATGTTCACCGGACTCACCGTCGCCAACGTGGTCGGAGTCCCGCTCGGCACCTTTGTCGGGCAGTCCGTCGGCTGGCGCGTCACCTTCGGCATCGTCGCCGCCCTCGGTGTGATCGGTCTCGCCGGCATCGCCCGGCTCGTCCCCGATCTGCCTCAGCCGGAAGGAGTGCGGCTGCGCCAGGAACTGGCCGCCTTCAGGAACCCCCAGGTCCTGCTCGCTATGGCGATGACCGTGCTCGGCTTCGGCGGGGTCTTCGCGGCCATCACCTACATCGTGCCGATGATGACCCACGTCGCCGGTTTCGCCGACGGCTCGGTCACCTGGCTGCTGGTGCTCTTCGGGCTCGGCATGGTCGGCGGCAACCTCGTCGGCGGCAGGTTCGCCGACCGCGCTCTGATGCCTCTGCTCTACGTCTCGCTGGGCGCCCTCGCCGTCGTCCTGGCGCTGTTCACCCTCACCGCCCACAACAAGGTCCTCGCGGCCGTCACCATCGCCCTGATCGGCGCCCTGGGCTTCGCCACCGTCCCGCCGCTGCAGAAGCGCGTCCTCGACCAGGCCCACGGCGCTCCGACGCTGGCCTCGGCGGTCAACATCGGTGCCTTCAATCTCGGCAACGCGCTCTCCGCCTGGCTCGGCGGCCTCGTCATCGCGGCCGGCCTCGGGTACACCTCCCCCAACTGGGTCGGCGCCGCTCTCGCCGCCGCCGCGCTCCTGCTCGCGCTCCTCTCGGCCGCCCTGGAGCGCCGGGACCGCAGGCCCAGTGCCGTCGTCGCCGGGTCCGCGCCCGCCGACGCCCTGGCGCGCCGCTGACCGACTACGACCGCAGGTGCTCTCCCGCGCCGCTGACCGACTACGACCGCGGGTGCTCTCCCGCGCCGCTGAACGACCCCGAACGCAGGTGCTCTCCCGCGCCGCTGAACGACCCCGAACGCAGGTGCTCTCCCGCGCCGCTGAACGACCCCGAAAACAGGTGCTCTCCCGCGCCGCTGACCGACTACGACCGCGGGTGCTCTCCCGCGCCGCTGACCGACTACGACCGCGGGTGCTCTCCCGCGCCGCTGACCGACTACGAACGCAGGTGCCCTCCCGCATCGCCGACCGACCCCGAACGCCGGTTCCCGACAGCTCGCGGGAGCCGGCGTCGTCGTGTCCGGGTGGCTCAGCCCGCCGCCACCGTGAGCGGGGCGAATCGCCGCTGCCAGTCCCCGGGCAGTTCGGAGATGCCGTAGGTCATCACCGCGTTGAAGGCGACGGAGACCAGACCCCGCTCCTTGGCCCAGGCCAGCAGCTCTTCGTGGCGTACGTCGATGTCGGTGCGCAGGGGGCGGTCGGTGCGGGCGGCGAGGGAGGCGATCAGGGACTGTGCGGTCCGGGCGTCGCGGGCGATCAGCGGACCGACGACATGGGTCTCCATGTTGGGCCAGGCGGCCGCGTATCCGGTGATCCGGCCGTCCTCCTCGGCGACCCGCAGCTGATCGGCGAAGGCGGGCAGCCGGGTGATGACAGGCGTGCGGTCGGAGCCGAAGACCTCCTCGTCGAGCCGGAGGATCGCGGTGAGGTCCTCGGCGGTGGCCGCACGTGTGGCGACCTCCGGCTCCGGTCCGCGGGGCGTGAAGTGGCCGCGCAGCATCTCCGCCCGGCCGGTGGCCTTGAAGCCGAGTTCCTCGTAGAGCGGGCGGCCGTTCGGCGTCGCGTGCAGCGTCAGGGGCGTGGTGCCCAGGTCCGAGACGACACGCCGCATCAGGTGACGTCCGATGCCCTTGCGGGCGTGCCGTTCGGCGACCAGCACCATGCCGATGGCCGCCAGATCGGGGCGCTCGTGCGGGCCGTACTCGGTGACCACGCAGGCGGTGATGAGTCCGCCCTCGGGGTCGTCGATGCCATAGCCCTTCCCCGCGGTGAGGAGGAGGCCCCACTTGTGTTCCTCCCGGGGCCATCCCCGGTTCTCGGACAGGTCGGCGCAGGCAGCGAGATCGCGCAGCGTCAGACGGCGGATGGGCAGAGCGGCGGGGGAAGGAGTCGGCACGCAGGTCAGGCTGTCTGACCGGTGGCCTCGCCGTCCACCCGTTTCCGGGGAGACGTATGAGCTTTTGGCCACGTCATGGCCAACGGCACCGGGCGCTGACCGGCGCAGGCTGTTTCACGTGAAACATGGACGAACAGCATGCGTCCGGTCATCCGACCGCTGGGCGGGCTGCCCAGGGCGCACTAGCCTCACCGATCATGGCACGCCTGCATCTCTTCGACCTCGACGGCACCTTGCTGCACGGCACCTCCGCACCCGTGGAGATCTCACGGCAACTCGAGCTGGAAGCCGAGACGGTGGCCCTCGACCTGGCGATCTCGGAGGGCGGGATCGGCCCACCCGAGTACGCGGCGCAGGTGCACACGCTCTGGGCGCAGCTCACCGAGGCGCATGTCACGGCCGCTTTCGAGGCCGCCCCCTGGCTGGACCGTATCCGCGAGGTCTGGGCGGAGATCGGACAGCGGGGGGACTACTGCGCGGTGGTGTCCCTGTCCCCGTCGTTCTTCGTCGAGCGGCTCACCGGATGGGGCGCTCACGCGGCCCATGGATCCCGCTTTCCCGCCCTGCCGTTCACCGAGCCGGTCGATCCGGCCGGTGTTCTCAGTGCCGCCGCCAAGGTGCTCGTCGCCGACTGCCTGTGTGCCGAGTTCGGCGTCACGCGAGCCGACTGCATCGCCTATGGCGACTCCCTGTCGGACATGGACCTGTTCGCGGCCGTACCGATCTCCGTGGCGGTCAACGCGGACCGCCGTCTGTCCGGTCTGGCGACCCACTCCTACATGGGGAGGGATCTGTGGGAAGCCTATGAATTGGTGCAGCACGCCCGGTAATTGAACGAAATCGCGCCTTCACCCCTGGTCGACAAGTGACGGGGGATGGGGGGACTTGTGTGCGCGGCGCTGGCCGGTATGGTCGACTCCGGTTCGCATCCGGGACGGGCGCCGGAATGAGCGCACACGACCCGTGCGAGCCGAGAACAGGGCAACGCAGCCTAACGGGACGGAGAGATCGAAGACCCGCATTTGCGCTTATGCGACCGGGGTATGCACGCGCGGTGGGATGCTGCGGTGACGAGACTGCGGCCAATGTCACACTCTCCCCTTACTTGTCCGTACGAAGTGTGAATACGGGTTGAATGTGGCCGCATTGGCCAGGGGGCCGAACGGGGAAGGCAAGCCGTCACGGGGAAGCAAGCCGTCTGCGGGGGAAAGCAGGCACCTTCCGACCAAGGAAGTGCGCAGACCGACCGAAAGATGTTCGAGGCGAGGCACACACCATGGACGCTCCGACCACCACGTCGGCCGACAACGGCACTTCCGGCGGCGGGGGCGGCTGGTTCACGCCGCGCACGCCGCCGCCGGCTCAGGGCAGTGAGCCGGAGACGACCGAGGGCAGCCGCCTGGCGGCCATGCGCCCGGTGGGCAGGCCCGGACAGGGCGCCGGCGTGAACCCGACAATGCGGCAGGACACTTCACCGTCGGCAGCGCCGGAGCCGGCCCCGCCCGAGGCCGCGCCGCCCGGCATACCCGTCCGGCCCGCACCCCGGACACCCCCCGCACCTCCGCAGCCCGCCGAGCCCCGCGTCCCCGTCCAGCGCCCCGCCCCCGCGCAGGAGGCCTCCCCGGACGCCGTTCTCGTCCGCCGGACGATGGCCGAAGTCGGCCCTGTTGCCGACAAGGTGACCTCGTACTTCTACGCGCTGCTCTTCGTCCGCCACCCCGACCTGCGCTCCCTGTTCCCGGCCGCCATGGACACCCAGCGGGACCGGCTTCTCAAGGCGCTGCTCACGGCCGCCGAGCACATCGACAACACCGAGGTCCTGGTCGCGTATCTGCAGAACCTCGGCCGGGGCCACCGCAAGTACGGCACCCGGGCCGAGCACTACCCGGCCGTGGGCGAATGCCTCATCGGCGCGCTGAGCAAGTACGCCTCCGCCATCTGGGACGCGGAGACGGAGGCGGCCTGGGTGCGGACGTACACAACCATCTCGCAGGTGATGATCGACGCGGCGGCCGCGGACGAACTGCGCGCCCCGGCCTGGTGGTACGCGGAGGTCGTCTCGCACGATCTGAGGACCCCGGACGTCGCGGTCGTCACGGTCCGCCCCGACCAGCCCTACCCCTTCCTCGCCGGGCAGTACACCAGCCTGGAGACGCCCTGGTGGCCGCGGATCTGGCGGCACTACTCCTTCGCCTCGGCGCCCCGCTCCGACGGCCTGCTGTCGTTCCATGTGAAGGCCGTCCCTGCGGGCTGGGTGTCCAACGCGCTGGTGCACCGGGCCCGTCCCGGCGACATCCTCCGGCTCGGCCCGCCGGCCGGCTCGATGACCGTGGACCACACCACCGACAGCGGACTGCTCTGTCTCGGCGGCGGCACCGGGATAGCCCCCATCAAGGCGCTGGTCGAGGACGTCGCCGAGCACGGCGAGCGAAGGCCGGTCGAGGTGTTCTACGGCGCCCGCAGTGACCACGACCTGTACGACATCGACACGATGCTCAGGCTCCAGCAGTCCCACCCGTGGCTGGAGGTCCGCCCCGTGGTGGACCGGCACGGACTCGTACAGCTGCCCGACGCCATACGCGAGTTCGGGCCCTGGTACGAGTACGACGCCTATGTCTCGGGCCCGCCGGGGATGATCCGCAGCGGTGTGGACGTCCTCAGGGACATCGGTGTCCCCTCGGAGCGCATACGCCACGACTCGCTGGAGGAGCTGGTCGGCGCGGGAGGCTGACCTCAGCCGAGGTCCGGGGCGTGCATGGCCCGTACGCCCTCGATGTTGCCGTCCAGATAGTGGCGCAGCGACAGCGGAACGAGGTGTACGGAGGCGATGCCTACGCGGGTGAACGGCACGCGCACGATCTCGTACTCGCCGATCGGTTCGTCGACCTCGGGGCCGTGCCGCAGGGACGTGTCCATCGACTCCAGACGGCACACGAAGAAGTGCTGGACCTTCACTCCGGTCGCGCCGCCGTCCTCGCCGATGTGCTCGACGGTGTCGACGAAACAGGGCACCACGTCGATGATCTTGGCGCCGAGTTCCTCGTGCACCTCGCGGTGCAGGGCCTCCACGACGGTCGTGTCCGTCGGTTCCACCCCGCCGCCGGGGGTCAGCCAGTAGGGATCCATGCCCGGCTTGGTGCGCTTGATCAGAATAAGGTCGTCACCGTCCAGCAGAACGGCGCGGGCGGTGCGCTTGACCACGGGTCGGACGGTCATGGGAGAAATGTGGCCCGGCTGGTTCCACGTGAAACATCGCGAAACGTCACGAGGCGAGCTCAGCGGGTGATCTCCCCTTGGCCTGAGCCCGCAGTGCGCTCAGCACCAGTCGGAAGCCGCCTGCAGCAGCCATTCATGGGCTCGCGCGATATGCGGCATCGCGAGCGTGCCGGTGCGGACCACCAGGAAGTACGTTCGCAGGGGCGGTACGGCGGGTTCGTGCAGGGAAAGGACGTCGCCTCGGTCCAGAGCGGGCGCACACAGATAGCGGGGCAGGACCGCGAGGCCCGCGCCCGCGACCGCGCACGCCAGGACGGCCCGTAGGTCGGGGACGATGACGGTGCCGGCGACGGCCGGGCGGGAGTCGAAGACGGAGGCCCAGTAGCGGGAGACGAAGGGCAGCGACTCATGCACCTCGATCACCGGCACGTCCTCCAGCGCGGGTGCTCCATTGCGGTGCGGTGCCCCGGCGCCGATCTTGTCGGCCCAGCGCGGGGCGGCCAGCAGCACATGCTCTTCGTCGCAGAGCGCAGTCGCGGTGAGCAGAGCGCCCCGTGGGCGGGCCGTGCAGATGGCCAGATCATGATGTCCGGCGGCCAGCCCCTCCAGCGTCTCCTCGGCATTGCCGAAGGACGCCCGCAGCGCGAAGCCCTGGCCGTCGTCCCCGGTCAGCTCGGTGAGCGCGGGCAGGGCCCGTTCGGCGGTGAACTCGGGAGGCCCGGCAAGGTGCAGGGTGCGTAAGGAGGACTCGTCGTCGAGGCCGGTCTCGGTGATCTCGACCAGGGCGTCCAGGTGCGGCGCGGCCTTGTGCGCGAGTTCGTCGCCGATGGTCGTCGGGGTCACGCCCCGGGCCTGGCGGAGGAACAGGGGGCGCCCCAGTTGTCGTTCGAGGGTGCGGATCTGGGAGGTCACAGCGGGCTGGGACAGGCCGAGCAGGGCGGCGGCGCGGGTGAAGGAGCCGGCCCGGTGCACGGTCACGAAGGTGCGTAACAAGGCCAGGTCCATGTCACGCCCTCCCCTTCTCCGCCCTCCCTCAGCCCCCCGGCCGCGCCCAACTATAAATAAGTCGATAGGTCTCTGTCGCTACTGTGATTGGACACTGACACAGAGTCAACTAGCCTTGTTCGCGCGGTTCTTCGCGCGCGGAACCGAGGACGGTCCGAGCCACGAGGGGGGAGGCTCGGACCGTCCGTTGTACGTAGCCGGGCCCCACCGAGGCGCTCAGCCCGCCGACTCGTCCAGCGCTCGCAGCACATCCGCCACAAGGTCCTCGGGGTCCTCGGCGCCGACCGAGAGCCGGATGAAGCCCTCCGGCACCGCGTCCCCGCCCCAGCGTCCGCGCCGCTCGGCCGTGGACCGCACCCCGCCGAAACTGGTCGCGTCGTCCACGAGCCGCAGCGCGTCGAGAAAACGCTCGGCACGCGCGCGCGTGGGGAGCGTGAAGGAGACCACGCACCCATAGCCCCGCATCTGCCGTGCGGCGGTCGTGTGCGAGGGGTCGGTGGGCAGCCCCGGGTAGCGCACCCCGAGCTCCTCCGGCCCGTCGCGCAGCGCCTCCGCGACCGCCAGGGCCGTCGCGTTCTGCCGGGCCACGCGCAACTGGAGGGTGGCGAGGGAGCGGTGCGCGAGCCATGCCTCCATGGGACCCGGAATCGCGCCGACGATCTTGCGCCAGCGGCGGACGGCTGTCATCGCCTCACCGGCGCGGCCACAGACGTAGCCGAGCAGGAGGTCGCCGTGCCCGGTGAGCTGCTTGGTGCCGCTCGCCACCGAGAAGTCGGCGCCGAGCTCCAGCGGGCGCTGCCCGAGCGGTGTCGGGAGCGTGTTGTCGACGGCGACGAGGGCGCCACGCGCGTGTGCCGCCTCGACCAGCCGCCGGATGTCGCAGACGTCCAGGCCGGGATTGGAGGGCGTCTCCAGCCACAGAAGCCGGGCGCCGTCGAGGACGTCGAGCTGAGCGTCGCCGCCGGTCGGCGCGGTGCGCACCTCGATGCCGTATGCCTGAAGCTGGTCGCGCACCAGGGGCAGTGCCTGATAGCCGTCGCTGGGCAGGACGACCGCGTCCCCGGCGCGCAGCTGGGAGAACAGCACCGAGGAGACGGCGGCCATGCCGGAGGCGAACACGAGCGTCTCGACACCGTGCTGGTCCGGCGCCTCCAACTCGCCTACGGCCCGCTCCAGATGGGTCCAGGTCGGGTTCTCGTCGCGGCCGTAGGTGTACGGGCCGGTGGGGTCGCCCGGGAGATGGAAGTGGGCGGCGAACACCGGGCCGGGCAGAGTCGGTTCGTGCTTGACCGGCTCGGGCAGTCCGGCACGCACCGCGCGCGTGCCGTCGCCCGTGCCCCGCGCGGCGTCGCTCATGCCGCCCGCTCCTCCGCCTGCTCGCGCACCGCGTCGAGCAGCCCGGTGCTCGACGCCTCGACCATCGCCAGGCACTCCTCGAAGCCCTCCATGCCCCCGTAGTACGGGTCCGGTACGTCGAGG
Source organism: Streptomyces sp. P17 (assembly GCF_032436805.1). Taxonomy (NCBI): domain Bacteria; kingdom Bacillati; phylum Actinomycetota; class Actinomycetes; order Kitasatosporales; family Streptomycetaceae; genus Streptomyces; species Streptomyces sp. P17. The sequence continues at coordinate 103,762 of NZ_JAVRBF010000007.1, forward strand.
TCGTCGCCGGCGGTGGGGTCGTACGACCGCAACAGGCGCACCTTCGCCGCGTCCTGCTCGGTCGGGGCGAGCCGGCGCAGGGCCTTGAGGTGGCCCTCGTCGAGCGCCACGACCAGGTCCAGGCGGGCGAACCAGGAGGCCTCGAACTGCCGGGCGGTGTGGCCGCTGTCGTAGCCGTGCTCCGCCAGGACGGAGACGGTGCGCGGGTCGGCCGGGTCGCCCTCGTGCCAGCCGCCCGTGCCGGCGCTGTCGACCTCGACCAAGCCGTCGAGCCCGGCCTCCGCCACCCGCGCGCGGAAGACAAACTCGGCCATCGGGGAGCGGCAGATGTTGCCGGTGCACACGAAGCAGACGCGGTATGTCATCGGCGCTCAGTCCCCGTCGGGCAGGACGACGTTGAGCGCCCAGGAGACGATCGAGATGATCAGGCCGCCGAGTACGGCGGTCCAGAAGCCCTCGACGTGGAAGCTCAGGTCGAGCGTGTCGGCGAGCCAGGAGGTCAGCAGCAGCATCAGCGCGTTGACGATCAGCGTGAACAGGCCGAGCGTCAGGATGAGCAGCGGCAGGCTCAGCAGCTTCACGACGGGCTTCACCAGGAAGTTGACCAGACCGAAGATCAGTGCGACCAGGAGCAGGGTGCCGACCTTCTTGCCGGTGCTGCCACCGGTGAGGGTGATCTTGTCCAGCAGCCATACGGCGACCGCCAGGGCACCCGCGTTGGCGATCGTCTTGACTACGAAATTCTTCATGTGTCTGATCGTGGCAGACGAGATCGCATGCGAGCAGTGGGACGAGGGCGGACAAGAGCGATGAAGGCATTCCGGCTGGATGAACTGGAGGCGGAGCGCGCCGCCAATGAGGGCGCCTACCTGCAGTTTCTGCGGGAGCGGAACATGTCGGTCGGTCTGTACGCGCTGAATGCGGGTGAGCGTGATCCACAGAAGCCGCACAACCAGGACGAGGTCTACTTCGTCGTGAGCGGCCGTGCCGCGATCACCGTCGGCATGGAGACCACCCAGGTGGCGCGGGGCAGCGTGGTGTACGTGCCGGCCGGCGTGGCGCACAGGTTCCACCACATCAGCGAGGATCTGCGGGTGCTCGTGGTGTTCTCTCCGCCCGAGAGCTGAGGGTCCGCCCCCGGATTCCCTAGGGGATCGATCAGGGGAGGACAGGGGGCGCCAGGCCCCCGCCGGAGCCCTCCGCGCCCCTAGCATCGAAGGCAGGCAAGCAGAGACGGGTCCGCCGGTACAGCGCGGGCCCGTCCGACGGGACCCGGCACAGCGACGGGCGGAGAGGTAAGGACGAGGGCGATGGGTGAGATCTTCGCGGGACTGCCGTGGTGGGTGAAGTGGATCGCGGTGCCGGTCATCGCCCTGGTGGTGTTCGGCGGGCTGATAGCGAGCGTCGTCGGCTTCGTCATCGGGCTGCTGTTCAAGGTGCTGGTCTTCGTGGCCCTGGTCGGCGGACTCATTTATGTCGTACGGAAGTTCACGTCGAGCTCTTCTTCGCGGAGCGACTTCTGAGGGCCCCGCGGGCAACCGCTGAGCGGTAACCAGAATCATCGGTTCCCTCGGCCGAGGGAAGTTTCCGGGCAGGCCGTCTGCGAGCGGTGGCGGACGATTAGAGTCCGGAAATCGACGCGGGGACGACCCCGCGAGCGGCGTACACCCCCACCCGTGTTCCCCGCACGGGCTGCCCCCTCGCGCTCCGGGAGTGATCCTTGGCCACGGTTGACACCGCACCCTCAGAATCCCCCGCAGCCCGCGCACCCGCCCGGGCCCCTCACCCCGGCACCGGAACCTGCGTCCGGCCCCCGACCCAGCCGACCCCCCAAAGCTCCGCGGGCCCCACGAGCCCGACGAGTCTCTCCGGTTCCGCGAACTCTCCGGGTCCGGCAAGCCCCTCGGCGTCCGCGGATCCCGCGGCCCTGGCGAGTTCCTCCGGCTCCGCCACCCTCATCGGATCCGTCCAACGCGCCATGCGCCTGCTGGAATCCGTCGCCGACCACGAGCACGGCGCCCCCGCCAAGCAACTGGCCCGGGAGAACGGCCTGGCGCTGCCCACCGCCTATCACCTGCTGCGCACCCTCGTCCACGAGGGCTATCTCCGCCGGGACAAAGGCCTGTTCTTCCTCGGGGAGGCGGCCGAGCGGCTGAGCAGCAGCGGAGCACAGCAGAAACGTCGCAGCACGGTCGCCGACGCGCTCGCGCACTGGCGGGACGCCATCGGCGTACCCGTGTACTACGCGGTGTACCAGGAGGGGGAGATCGAGGTCATGTGTGTCTCCGACACCCCGGGCAACCCGGCGGTCGAGGAGTGGGCCGACTTCCGCGAGACCGGGCACGCGCATGCCATCGGGCAGTGCCTGCTGGCCCAGGTGGACGAGGCCACCCGCCGGGACCATCTGGAGCGCTATCCGGTACAGCCCATCACCCCGTACACCGTGCGCGACGACCACACCCTGCTGCGGCGCCTGGACCGGACGCGGCGCATGGAACTGGTGATCGAGCGCCAGGAGTACGCACTGGGCACGGTGTGCGCGGCGATTCCGATCACCGTCGGTACCACCGCGGCGACGATGGCGATCTCTCTTCCGGTTCATCAGGCCGACCGTCTGCTGGCCGCGGCACGGCAGTTGCAGACCGAGATCGGACGTCATCTCGGGTCACTGGCGATCTCTATCAGTATCTGAAAACTCACTCCTTGTGATCTGCCGTGTACGTTCAGCAAGATGCCTCAGTGTCAGGGGGATCATTCCTGGCCAATCCGACGGCAGATGACGGGGTAGGCGATGCGCGAGTCCGTACAGGCAGAGGTCATGATGAGCTTTCTCGTCTCCGAGGAGCTCTCCTTCCGCATTCCGGTGGAGCTGCGATACGAGACCTGTGATCCCTACGCCGTGCGGCTGACCTTCCATCTGCCCGGAGACGCCCCGGTGACCTGGGCGTTCGGGCGGGAGCTGCTGATCGACGGTGTGGGCCGGCCGTGCGGTGAGGGCGATGTGCGCGTCACACCCGCCGACCCCGATGAGCTCGGCGATGTGTTGATCCGGCTTCAGGTCGGCGGCGATCACGCGCTGTTCCGCTCCTCCGCGGCGCCGCTCGTGGCGTTCCTCGACCGCACCGACAAGCTGGTGCCGCTGGGCCAGGAGGGTGCGTTGTCCGACTTCGACGCCAGCCTCGACGAGGCCCTGGACCGCATCCTGGCGGAGGAGCAGAGCGCGGGCTGAAGCGTTAGGGAACGGCAGCGCGGGGAGCCGTGCCGTAACGCTTCAGCGGGGGCTGCGGGGCCGTGCAGGAACGCTTCTTCGCTGAGCGGGGAAGCACCTCGGGCCGACCTCCAGCCTCACCTCTTGCGCCGCCGCCCCGCCCCCCACGCCCCGGAGCCGTCTGGGCACCGGCCATCGCGGGCTCCCGTTCGGAGTGGTCGGCCGAGACCACCAGGGCGGCCAGAGCCGTGGTGACCGGGACAGAGGCGACCAGGCCGATCGAGCCGACCAGCGTGCGCACGATCTCCTCCGCGTACTGGAGGTCCTTGGGCGCCGAGGGCTCGTAGGCGACCACGACCTTCTCGCCCTCGTGAAGTTGCCGCGACTGGTCGGGCTGGACGATCTCGGTGAAGGTGCGGCCCTTGTCCTTGCCGGTGTCGACGCGGACCGTGGCCTTCTTGCAGATGCCGCCCTCCTGCTGCTGCGCAGAGGAGCCCTCGGCGGTGGAGGTGTCGCCGGTCGGCGGGACCCCGGAGGCGTTCGCCGCGGAGCGGCTGACCTCCTCGACCTCGGTGACCGTGGCCTGCTGCGTCTGCCGGCCGAAGCCGACTCCGGTGCGCTCGTGCGGGGCGCGCCGTCCGGCCACAGCACCACGAGCCCGGCGACCACCGCCGCGGTGAACGGGATGAGACCCGCCGCGATGACCTTGCGCAGATGCCTGGAGACCGGAGCCGCCGGTCCATGGGCGTGGCTGTGGGAGTGGCCGTTTCCGTGCCTGTCACCGCCGCCGGTGGATCCGGAACCGGGACCGCGGGGCGGCTCAGGCAGGAGCGGTGGTTCATGCGTCGTGGTCACCGACCGATCATCGCGAGAACGACAGGGGCCCCCTGTTCACCGCGCCCGAATTGACGCTAACGTGGGGGCACCTTTGTACACGCGGGAGCTCGGAGCACCGGGCTGAGAGGGCGCTGACCTCCGTCCCAGCGATGTTTCACGTGGAACGTCACCACACGCGAGTGACTTTTCCCCACGGAACGTCGGCAGACGGAAGCCGCTGCGTCGACCGCCGAACCTGTTACCGGGTAATGCCGGCGTAGGGAGTAGGTCTTATGACCATCAAGGACGCACGCACGCCTGCCTCCAGCCAGGACGAGAAGTCCCAGGAGGCCGGGAAGTCCATCGGCTGGCACAAGGCGTACGTCGAGGGCACGCGCCCCGATCTACGGGTGCCGGTCCGTCAGGTGCACCTCACCAACGGGCAGTCCGTCACGCTGTACGACACCTCGGGCCCGTACACCGATCCGCTCGTCGACACCGACGTCCGCCGGGGTCTGGCCCCGCTGCGGGAGAACTGGATCATCGCCCGCGGCGACACCGAGGAGTACGCGGGCCGTCCCGTCCGCCCCGAGGACGACGGGATCAAGCACACCTCGCCCCGTGGCGGCAACCTGCGCAACCTCGACGCCGTCTTCCCGGGCCGGCCGCGGCTGCCGCGCCGCAGCAGGGACGGCCAGGCGGTCACCCAGCTCGCGTATGCGCGCCGGGGCGAGATCACGCCCGAGATGGAGTACGTCGCCATCCGGGAGAACGTTTCTCCAGAAGTCGTCCGCGAGGAGATCGCGGCAGGCCGTGCGGTCCTCCCGGCGAACGTCAACCACCCGGAGATCGAGCCGATGATCATCGGCAAGCGGTTCCTGGTGAAGGTCAACGCCAACATCGGCAACTCCGCGGTGACGTCCTCCATCGAGGAGGAGGTCGAGAAGATGACCTGGGCGACCCGCTGGGGCGCCGACACGGTCATGGACCTCTCCACCGGCCGCAATATCCACACCACCCGCGAGTGGGTGCTGCGCAACTCCCCCGTCCCCATCGGCACGGTGCCGCTCTACCAGGCCCTCGAAAAGGTCGACGGCAGGGCCGAGGAGCTGACCTGGGAGATCTACAAGGACACCGTCATCGAACAGGCCGAGCAGGGCGTGGACTACATGACGGTCCACGCGGGCGTCCGCCTGCCGTATGTGCCGCTGACCGCCAACCGCAAGACGGGCATCGTCTCGCGCGGCGGCTCGATCATGGCGGCTTGGTGCCTCGCGCACCACAAGGAGAGCTTCCTGTACGAGAACTTCGAGGAGCTGTGCGAGATCCTCGCCGCCTACGACGTCACGTACTCGCTCGGCGACGGCCTCAGGCCCGGCTCGATCGCGGACGCCAACGACGAAGCGCAGTTTGCCGAGTTGAGGACGCTCGGGGAACTCAACCGGATCGCGAAGCGTTTCAACGTACAGACCATGATCGAGGGCCCGGGACATGTCCCGATGCACAAGATCAAGGAGAACATCGACCTTCAGCAGGAGATCTGCGATGAAGCTCCGTTCTATACGCTCGGCCCGCTGACGACGGACGTCGCGCCCGCGTACGACCACATCACCTCCGGCATCGGTGCCGCGATGATCGCCTGGTGGGGCACGGCCATGCTCTGCTACGTCACGCCCAAGGAGCACCTGGGTCTGCCCAACCGGGACGACGTCAAGACCGGCGTCATCACCTACAAGATCGCTGCCCACGCGGCCGACCTCGCCAAGGGACACCCCGGCGCCCAGGAGTGGGACGACGCCCTGTCCGACGCCCGCTTCGAGTTCCGCTGGGAGGACCAGTTCAATCTGGCCCTCGACCCGGACACGGCACGGGAGTTCCACGACGAGACCCTGCCGGCGGAGCCCGCCAAGACCGCCCACTTCTGCTCCATGTGCGGTCCGAAGTTCTGTTCGATGAAGATCTCGCAGGACATCCGCCGTCAGCACGGCAGCACACCGGGGGAGATCGAGGAAGGTATGGCGCAGAAGTCCAAGGAGTTCGCGGCTGCGGGCAACCGCGTGTACCTGCCGATCGCGGACTGAGGTCCATGTGGTGGGTCCGCGTTTCGGAGCCGGCCCGAGGGCAGCACACGAAGCGCGGATCCGTTGGGTCACTGAGTCGGTCAGGGCTCTGGAACGACCGGGAGCGGGTGGCGGAGTATGGCGAGCGGATGGCGCAGGGGACGGTGCCGACTGCAGTCGCGGTGTCGACGCTGGATCGCTGTCAGCCCGCGGTGAGCCTCCAGTCGACCGACGAATACGAGCACTGGGGGCTGACGCATTTCCTGCTCAACGGCCATCACAAGCTGGAGGCGGCGGCCTCGGCCGGACGTCCCGTGCAGCTTCTGTCGCTCCTGGCCATGGACGAGAGCCTGTCCGGCCCCGATGATCACCACAGGTTGGGAGCCCTGCGCTCACAGCCCAGCCTGAGCCGTGGGGCTCGGTCGGCCCGGTGACCTGGGTCAGTTCGCGGCCGCCCCGGGGTGAGGTGGTGTTCCGGGCTTTCGGGGCACCGCCTCACTGGGCAGACTGATCCCATGACCGCACTGAGCAAGGGCGCCAATCTTCCTGTCGAGTCCCCGGCGGTACGCGTGGAGCTCTCCTGGTCCGAGGGACCCGGAGTGCCCGACGTGGACGCCTCGGCGCTGCTGCTGACCGCGGCCGGACGCGTGCGGGACGACGCCGACTTCATCTTCTACAACCAGCCGCACCACGCCTCCAAGGCCGTCAGCCACCTGGGCAAGCAACGCGTCGGGGGCGTCGTCACCGACACCGTGGCCGTCGACCTCGGGGCGGTGGAGCCGGCCGTCGAGCGGATCGTGCTGTGCGCGTCGGCCGACGGCGGGACGTTCGGGCAGGTGCCCGGACTGACGCTGAAGCTGGTCGACGACCGGACCGGGAGCGAGGTCGCGCGGTTCGTCGCGGCGGCGGCCACGGAGACCGCGTTCATCGGCGGCGAACTGTATCTGCGCCAGGGGAAGTGGAAGTTCCGGGCGGTGGGACAGGGGTACGCGTCCGGACTCGCGGGGCTGGCAACGGACTTCGGCATCTCGGTGGACGAGGAGGAGACCGCCCTACCGACACCACCGCCGGTGCCGAGGGCGGCGCCGGCGCCCGCCGTATCGCCGGCCGCCCCGCCGGCCGCCCCGCCCGCCGCGCCCTCTGCCTCCCCCAGTCTCACCAAGGGCGAAGAGCGCCTGCCCGTGGACATGCGCAAGCGGCTGGACCTCCGTAAGCAGCAGGTCGCGGTCAGTCTCAGCAAGCATGGTGCCGCCGGTATCACCGCTCGCGTCATCCTGGTGCTGGACGCCTCCGGGTCCATGTCGTTCCTGTACTCCCGGGGAGTCGTCGCGGACGTCGTGGAGCGGATGGCCGCCGTGGCCGCGCAGTTGGACGACGACGGGGAGATGCAGGCCTGGACCTTCGCCTCGAACCCGGCCCGGCTGCCCGACTTCCGGCTCGGGGAGCTGCCGGAGTGGATGCGGCTGCACGTCAGGTGCGGTGAGATGAGCCTCTTCGGGGCCAAGAAGCGGAAGAAGGGGCTTGAAGAGAGCCAGGTCGACATGCGGACGGTCGGCATCCAGAACGAGGAACAGAAGGTGATCGCCGAAGTCCGCGCCTACGTCCGCCAGAACCCCGCCCCGGTCCCCACCCTGGTGCTGTTCTTCTCCGACGGAGGCGTCTACCGCAACGCCCAGATCGAGAAGGAGCTCCGGGAGGCCGTCGAGGAGCCGATCTTCTGGCAGTTCGTGGGCCTCGGCAAGTCCGACTACGGCGTCCTGGAGCGCTTCGACACCCTGCCCGGCCGCCGTGTCGACAACGTCGGTTTCTTCGCGGTGGACGACATCAGCACGGTCCCCGACCAGGAGCTGTACGACCGGCTGCTGTCGGAGTTCCCGCACTGGACGGTGGCCGCACGCAGCGCGGGCATCCTCTGATCACAGCTGAAGGCCCGGACATTCGGCTTGCGCACCCCGCGGCGGGGGGCGCAAGCCGAGGGACCAGGGTCACTCCGGCTGGTGCTCCGGGCCCCCGAAATCCGGACTGGTGTAGTCCGGACTGCTGAAGCTCGGGCGTGGGCCTGACGCAGGGCCCTCTCCGGGGCTGGAGAAGCCCGGGCGGTCGTAGCCGAGGCTCGGCATGCGGCTGGTCGGCGCCGTGGGTGCCGTGCGGTGCAGGGCGGCGGCGGTGCCGGGGTCGGCCAGCGCGTCCCGCAGGAACGGCAGGATGCCGCGCTCCAGCAGGGCTTCACGCCAGGCTTCCCTGGCCCGGGCCACCTCGCTGCCCAACTGCCCGTAGGGGCCGGTGTCGAGTGCCGGCCTGTTGCGCAGGGCGGTGAGCAGCAGTCCGACGGCGGCGACGAGGATCGCGGCCGCCGTCACGGCGCCGAACACCCAGCCGGTGGTGAGCATCGTCTGGGCGAACGCCGGCTCGGGTTCGAGCATCTTCAGGATGTAGCCCACGAGCAGGAAGATCGCCGCGGCGATTCCGGCGAGGACGGGGGTGAGGACTGCCGCGACGGCGACGATGCCCGCGCCGGCGGTCTCGGCGGCGCCCTCTCCCATGGTGGCGGCGAGCCCCATCACGCTCGGACCCGACTCGGTGGAGCCGGACTCGCGAACGGACGACGGGGTGGACGGCGCCGGGTGGCGCAGTTCCTCGCGGACCTTCACGTAATGCTGGTACTCGGTCGCCGCGGCCGCCGTGATGATCGCGGAGGCGTTGAGCGCCATGGTGCGCAGCTGTTCGGGGTTGAGCCGCTGTCCGACAGCGGCCAGTTCCGGGCGGGTTGGTGCGGAGCGCAGCGCCTCATCGAGGATCCGCTCGTACTCCTGGCGGTCCTCACTGTGCAGGTGCTGCGGAACGCTGTTCATGTGCATCCCCCGATGCTCCGTAGGGCTTGGGGCTCGCATGGCGACGAGCCGTCGGGCAGAAACGGAGGGGAGCCTGCTACGGATAAGCCGATGGTAGAGCGGTGACGGCACACGGTGACAGGGGGTTTCCAGAAATTGGGCCCTGGCCTGCGTCGTCTTCGGCCGTTCCGGCCCGGGGGAGGTCTGCCCGCGGAACGTTCAGATATCCAGGGGAAGTTGCTGGACCAGCAGTTTTCCGGCCATGGTCACTCCGCCGTCCATCGCGATGGCCAGACCGCCGGCGTAGATGTGCGGTCCCTCGACCACCGGCCCGCCGCCGTCCTCGCCGTCCTCGGAGCCGACCTCGCCCAGCAGATAGGGAATCGGGCTGTGGCCGTGAACGATACGGGTGCCGCCGTACGTATCGAGGAGGGAGCGTACGGCGTCGGAGCCGCCCTCGTCGCGGAAGGAGAAGCGCTTGGTGAACTTGCGGAACAGGTCCCAGCACTCGTCCGCGTCGTTGCGGGTGAGGGTCTCGCGGACGGTGTCGTTGACCTCTTCGATGGAGCGGCCGTAGTCGAGGTAGGCGGTGGTGTCGGAGTGGACGAGCAGATGCCCGTCGACCTCCTCCATGGCGTCCAGGCGGGCCATCCACTGGAGGTGGTGGTCCTGGAGGCGGTCCATGTCGGTCTTCTGTCCGCCGTTGAGCAGCCAGGCCGCCTGGAAGGTGGCGGTGCCCGCGCCGGAGTTGACGGGGGTGTCGGAGAACCGCTTGGCGCCGATGAGCAGCAGTTCGTGGTTGCCCATCAGGGCCTTGCAGTAGCCGCCGGCCGCGGCGGCCTCGGCGGACAGCCGCATCACGAGGTCGATGACGCCGATGCCGTCCGGGCCGCGGTCGGTGAAGTCGCCGAGGAACCACAGCCGGGCGGTGCCCGCGCACCAGTTGCCGGCGGAGTCGATCAGGCCCTTCTCCTGGAGGGCGGCCACCAGTTCGTCGAGGTAGCCGTGGACATCGCCCACGACGAACAGCGGACCGGGGCCGCCCGACTGCTGCGCGGGCACCGCCGTCACCGGCTCGACGGTCACCTGAAGCGTGTCACCGCGGTTGATGACGGGCAGGTCGCGCTGGGTGGGGGTGTACCCCTCGGGGTAGGTCTCCTCGACCGGCGGCGCGATGTCGCCCGGATGCGTGCTGTGGATGTACGGACCGGTCTCGTGGACGTACGCGGGCACCCGGAAGTCGCGCAACGTCGCCGTCCGCTCCACCTCGGGTCCCTGACCGGCCCCCTGAGTCATCAGACCCCTCCACCATCGCGCCGCATCTGCACCGCATCGGACTGCCTGGTCGCAGCGGCCCGCGGTGTCGTGGGCCCATCATAGGAATGCCGATCGCGCCATGTGATGACCCAGGGGTGGTGAATCAGAGCAGGGCTCCGGTTCACCGCGGCTTTCGCCCCGGTTGGGCAGGGCTTCTACCGCCTGCGTTTACGGCCGGTTCTACTGCTCCTCGGGCGACCGCGGCGGACTGACGGTCGTGCGCGGCGAACGTCGCTGGGACGAGGTACGCACGATCAGCTCGGTCGGTATCACCTGCTCGACCGGTTGGTCCGATTCGACCCCCTCGATCGCGTCGATGAGCAGCTGCACCACCGCCGTGCCGATCCGGCGCGGCTTCAGCGAGAGCGTGGTGATGGGCGGCTCGGTGTTGGCGTACACGGTGGACTCGCTGCAGCAGACGAGCAGCAGGTCGTCCGGTACCCGCAGCCCGTAGCGGCGGGCGGCGGCGAGCAGATCGGTGCCGTTCGGGTCGAACAGGCCGTAGACGGCGTCGGGGCGGTCGGGGCGGGCCAGCAGCCGGTCGGCGGCGACGGCGCCCGCGCACGGGTCGTGCGCCGGGTAGGCCTCGTACACCGGATCCTGGCCGACCCGCTCGCACCAGCGGAGGTAGGCGGTGGTGGACAGATGGGTGTACGTGTCCGTCGTCGTCCCGGTCAGCAGGCCGATCCGGCGGGCGCCGGCGTCGGCGAGATGATCGAGGATGCCCATGACCGCGGCCTCGTGGTCGTTGTCGACCCAGGCGGTGACCGGCAGCGAGCCTCCCGGGCGGCCGTCGGAGACGACCGGGAGACCCTGCCGGACCAGTTCGCTGACCACAGGGTCCTGGTCTGAGGGGTCGATGACGACGGTGCCGTCCAGGGCGACGTTCGACCACACGTCGTGGCGGGAGGTCGCGGGGAGGATGACGAGGGCGTAGCCGCGGGCGAGCGCGGCTGAGGTGGCGGCTCTGGCCATCTCGGCGAAGTAGGCGAACTCGGTAAAGGTGAAAGGTTCATCCCCGTACGTCGTCACGGTCAGGCCGATGAGGCCCGACTTTCCGGTACGGAGGGTTCGGGCCGCGGCCGATGGGCGGTACCCCAGCCGGTCGGCGACCTCGCGGACGTGGCGTCGGGTGGCGTCGGGGAGCCGGCCCTTGCCGTTGAGGGCGTCGGAGACGGTCGTGATGGAGACTCCGGCGGCGGCGGCGACGTCTCTGATGCCTGCCCGGCCCGGCCGGTTGCCCCGGCGGGCGGTCTCCGCGCGGCTCACCTGGTGCTTCCCTGCTGCTGTCATGGCGAGCCGATAGTAGGGCTCATGCGGTGGGGTAGTGCGGACGCATATGCAGCGGTTGACAGGCACGTTTCTGCAAGGTCATGCACCGTCAGAAGCTTTGGATTGCAAGGGAGTTGAGCGCTCCCATGGCAATACGTGACTTGTCGGCGTGCGCACACCTGCCAAGGTTCCGATGTTTCGAAGAGGTCTCAACTCACCTTCACGAGGGATGCGCGCCACGGCGCGAGCCACCGGCGCATAGATATATGTGTGACGCGCCCCCTACTTCGTACAGCTTCTGCCCCTGATGCCCCTGATGCCCCTGATGCCGGTGTGACGCAGGAGGTCGGTCCGCACCTGTACGCAGCCGAGCCGAATCCTCATAAGGTGAGAAGCATTGGAAGCCGGTGGTGACGATGGGCCGCCGGTGGTCGCGAGGAGGACTGCGGTGAGCGAGACGAGCCCCAAGCTGCGCGCCGAGCTGGAGGGTATCCCCACCTACAAGCCGGGCAAGCCCGCCGCGGCCGGCGGCCCGGTCGCCTACAAGCTGTCCTCCAACGAGAACCCCTATCCGCCGCTGCCCGGGGTGATGGAGAGCGTGACGGCCGCCGCCTCCGCCTTCAACCGCTACCCGGACATGGCGTGCACGGGCCTGATGAACGAGCTCTCCGAGCGCTTTGGCGTCCCGCTCTCCCACCTGGCCACCGGCACCGGCTCGGTCGGCGTCGCCCAGCAGCTGCTGCAGGCCACCTCCGGCCCCGGCGACGAGGTCATCTACGCCTGGCGGTCCTTCGAGGCGTACCCGATCATCACACAGATCAGCGGGGCGACCTCGGTACGGGTGCCGCTGACCTCCGGTGATGTGCACGACCTGGACGCGATGGCCGAGGCCATCACCGACCGGACCCGGCTGATCTTCGTCTGCAACCCCAACAACCCCACCGGCACGGTCGTGAAGCGGCCGGAGCTGGAGCGGTTCCTGGACCGGGTGCCCGGCGATGTCCTGGTGGTGCTGGACGAGGCCTACCGGGAGTTCATCCGGGCCGCCGAAGGTGAAGGAGGTGCGGTGCCCGACGGCGTGGAGATCTACCGGGACCGGCCGAACGTCTGCGTTCTGCGCACCTTCTCCAAGGCGTACGGCCTCGCGGGGCTGAGGGTCGGCTTCGCCATCGCCCATGAGCCGGTGGCGGCGGCGCTGCGCAAGACCGCGGTGCCCTTCGGCGTGAGCCAGCTCGCCCAGGACGCGGCCGTGGCCTCGCTGCAGGCGGAGGACGAACTGCTCGGCCGGGTCGGCTCGCTGGTCTGCGAGCGCAACCGCGTGGTCGACGCGCTGCGCGCCCAGGGCTGGACGGTGGCCGAGACCCAGGCCAACTTCGTGTGGCTGCGGCTGGGGGAGCGCACGGTCGACTTCGCGGCGGCGTGTGAGCAGCACGGCGTGGTGGTCCGGCCGTTCCCGGGCGAGGGTGTGCGGGTGACGATCGGGGAGACCGAGGCGAACGACATCTTCCTGAAGGTGACGGAAGCGTTCCGCAAGGAGCTCTAGAAGTCCGTCGGTTCAGCAGGCTCCACGCGCACGGGGTCTCCGTTGCGCACCGTCGAGAGAAGACGGGGGTCGCCGTCGAGGCGGCCCAGGACATTGCACGGGCTCGCGAGGCGGCATTCGTCGCCTCGCGAGATCGGTGTGGGGCCATAGGGGAGGGCGAGGGCATCCCCGTCGGTCCAGAAGGCCACCGTGCCCGGCTCGACGACCTGTCGGGCGTCGGTTTCACGTGGAACCGAGACGCCGGTGTCGAAGTAGACCTCCTCGCCCCAGGTGCGGGCGGTGGAGACGAGCGGCAGGGCCTTGGCGAGGGCCTGGGTGGTCGGGGTGTCGTCGAGGGTCGCGGTGAGGTGTCCCGCGGGCCAGGAGATCAGTATCTGCATGACGGGCAATTCAACAAGATGTTGAATTCGCTGCCAAGACCCTGACGTGAAGGTGTGAGGAGGACCCCCCTTCCGTTGTCGAAAATCGGTGCGTCATAATTGCTTGTGAATGTGAACGCGTTCACAAGCGTGCGGTCGCAGTCCGGGTTGCTCCCGTGCTGCGCAGGACATAAGGGGCACACTGCCGCTGTGATCACGGCGATGTAAGGAGACTGACGACGTGGACCTGGCTCTGGCGCCGGAGACCCTGGCGCGATGGCAGTTCGGCATTACCACCGTCTACCACTTCCTGTTCGTCCCCCTGACGATCTCGCTCGCCGCTCTCACGGCCGGGTTGCAGACGGCCTGGGTGCGCACGGAGAAGGAGAAGTACCTCCGGGCCACCAAGTTCTGGGGCAAGCTCTTCCTGATCAACATCGCGATGGGCGTCGTCACCGGCATCGTGCAGGAGTTCCAGTTCGGTATGAACTGGTCCGACTACTCGCGCTTCGTCGGTGACGTCTTCGGCGCCCCGCTCGCCTTCGAGGCACTGATCGCGTTCTTCTTCGAGTCCACCTTCATCGGTCTGTGGATCTTCGGCTGGGACAAGCTGCCGAAGAAGATCCACCTGGCCTGTATGTGGATGGTGTCGATCGGCACGATCCTGTCGGCGTACTTCATCCTCGCGGCCAACTCCTGGATGCAGCACCCGGTCGGCTACAGGATCAACGAGGCCAAGGGTCGGGCCGAACTCACCGACTTCTGGCTGGTCCTGACCCAGAACACCGCGCTGGCTCAGGGCTTCCACACGCTCTCCGCGGCCTCCCTCACCGGTGGCGCCTTCATGGTCGGCATCTCCGCCTTCCATCTGCTGCGCAAGAAGCACATCAGCGACATGAAGACCTCGCTGCGGCTCGGTCTGGTCACGGTCGCCATCGGCGGACTGCTCACCGCGGTCAGCGGTGACGTCCTCGGCAAGATCATGTACGAGCAGCAGCCGATGAAGATGGCCGCCGCCGAGGCGCTGTGGGACGGGGAGGCGCCCGCACCCTTCTCGATCTTCGCCTACGGCGACGTCGACGAGGGCCACAACAAGGTCGCCATACAGATTCCGGGACTGCTGTCCTTCCTGGCCAAGGACGACCTCAGCTCGTACGTCCCCGGCATCAACGATGTGCAGAAGGCCGAACAGGAGCAGTTCGGGCCCGGTGACTACCGGCCCAACATCCCGGTCGCCTACTGGGGCTTCCGCTGGATGATCGGCTTCGGTATGGCGTCCTTCACCATCGGCCTGATCGGACTGTGGCTGACCCGGAAGAAGTTCCTGCTTCCACAGGCCCTGAGGGTCGGGGACGACGAGGTGCCGAATCTGGTCCTGTTCCGCAAGAAGGCCCTCGGCCCCAAGCTCACCACGTGGTACTGGCGCATCGCGATCTGGACCCTGGCCTTCCCGCTGATCGCCAACTCCTGGGGCTGGATCTTCACCGAGACGGGCCGCCAGCCGTGGGTCGTCTACGGCGTGCTCCAGACCCGCGACGCGGTCTCCCCCGGTGTCTCCCAGGGCGAGGTGCTCACCTCGATGATCGTCTTCACCTCGCTCTACGCCATCCTCGCCGTGATCGAGGTCAAGCTGCTCGCCAAGTACGTCAAGGCCGGCCCGCCCGAGCTCACCGAGGCCGACCTCAATCCGCCCACGAAGATCGGCGGCGACTCCCGTGACGCCGACAAGCCGATGGCCTTCTCGTACTAGGCCGAGGGAGCTGCACAGTCATGGAACTGCACGACGTCTGGTTCGTCCTGATCGCCGTCCTGTGGACCGGCTACTTCTTCCTGGAGGGCTTCGACTTCGGGGTCGGCATCCTCACCCGGCTGCTGGCCCGGAACCGGCCCGAGAAGCGGGTGCTGATCAACACCATCGGTCCCGTCTGGGACGGCAACGAGGTGTGGCTGCTCACCGCCGGCGGCGCGACCTTCGCCGCCTTCCCCGAGTGGTACGCGACTCTCTTCTCCGGGTTCTATCTGCCCCTGCTGATCATCCTGGTCTGCCTGATCGTCCGGGGCGTGGCCTTCGAGTACCGGGCCAAGCGGCCCGAGGAGAACTGGCAGCGCAACTGGGAGACCGCGATCTTCTGGTCCTCGCTGATCCCGGCGTTCCTGTGGGGTGTGGCCTTCGGCAACATCGTGCGGGGCGTGAAGATCGACCAGGACTTCGAGTACGTCGGCACCTTCTGGGACCTGCTCAACCCGTACGCCCTCGTCGGCGGTCTGGTGACGCTGACGCTGTTCACCTTCCACGGTGCCGTGTTCGTGGCGCTGAAGACCGTCGGGGACATCCGGGAGCGGGCGCGGAAGCTGGCGCTTCAGGTCGGCCTGGTCACGGCCGTGCTCGCGCTGATCTTCCTGATGTGGACGCAGGTCGAGAACGGGGACGGGCAGAGCCTGGTCGCGCTCGTCGTGGCCGTGGCCGCGCTGGTGGCGGCGCTGGTGGCCAATCAGGCCGGGCGTGAGGGCTGGGCGTTCGCGCTGTCCGGCGTCACCATCGTGGCCGCCGTGGCGATGCTCTTCCTGTCGCTCTTCCCGAACGTCATGCCGTCCTCGCTCAATGAGGAGTGGAGCCTGACGGTCACCAATGCCTCGTCCAGCCCGTACACCCTGAAGATCATGACCTGGTGCGCGGCGATCGCCACGCCGGTCGTGCTGCTGTACCAGAGCTGGACCTACTGGGTGTTCCGCAAGCGGATCGGCACGCAGCACATCGCAGAACCCGCACACTGAGTCCGCTTTGGGGCATGTTTCACGTGAAACATGCCCCCTGAGAAGAGGGTGTGTTTCACGTGAAACCGATCGACCCGCGACTGCTCCGCCACGCCCGCGCCACCAGGCTCTTCCTGCTGGCCGTCGTCGGCCTCGGGGCGGTCGGAGCGGTGCTGGTCATCGCCCAGGCGATGCTGATCGCCGAGGTGGTGGTCGGCGCGTTCCAGCACGGGCTGTCGGTCGGTGAACTCCGCACTCCCCTGCTGCTGTTGGCGGCCGTCGCGTGCGGGCGTGCTCTGGTCGCCTGGCTCACCGAGCTCGCCGCGCACCGGGCGAGCGCGGCGGTGAAGTCGGAGCTGCGGGGGCGGCTGCTGGAGCGCGCCGCCGCGCTGGGCCCGGGGTGGCTCGGCGGACAGCGGACCGGATCGCTGGTCGCCCTCGCCACCCGCGGGGTCGACGCCCTCGACGACTATTTCTCGCGCTATCTGCCGCAGTTGGGGCTCGCGGTGGTGGTGCCGGTGGCGGTGCTCGCGCGGATCGTCACCGAGGACTGGGTCTCGGCGGCCATCATCGTCGGAACCCTCCCCCTCATCCCGGTCTTCATGATGCTGATCGGCTGGGCGACCCAGTCCCGGATGGACCGTCAGTGGCGGCTGCTGTCCCGGCTGTCCGGGCACTTCCTGGACGTCGTCGCGGGGCTGCCGACGCTGAAGGTGTTCGGCCGGGCCAAGGCGCAGGCCGAGTCGATCCGCCGGATCACGGGTGAGTACCGGCAGGCCACCATGCGGACCCTGCGCATCGCCTTTCTGTCCTCCTTCGCGCTGGAGCTGCTGGCCACGATCTCCGTCGCGCTGGTCGCCGTGACGATCGGCATGCGGCTCGTCCACGGAGAGATGGACCTCTACATCGGTCTGGTCATCCTGGTGCTCGCGCCCGAGGCGTATCTGCCGCTGCGCCAGGTGGGCGCGCAGTACCACGCGGCGGCCGAGGGTCTGGCGGCGGCCGAGGAGATCTTCGCCGTGCTGGAGACGCCGGTGCCGGCGTCGGGGAGCGCGGAGGTGACGTCGGGTGCCCTGGCCTTCGAGGACGTGACCGTCCGCTACCCCGGCCGGTCCGGGGACGTCGTGTCGGACGTGTCCTTCGTCATCGCACCCGGGGAGACCGTGGCGCTCGTCGGGCCGAGCGGCGCGGGCAAGTCGACGCTGCTGAACGTGCTGCTGGGATTCGTGCGGCCCGCCGAGGGGCGGGTCCGGATCGGCGGCGCCGACCTCGCGGAACTGGATCTGGAGCGGTGGCGGTCGCGGATCGCCTGGGTGCCGCAGCGCCCGCACCTCTTCGCGGGCACCATCGCCGAGAACGTCCGCCTGGCCCGCCCCGGCGCCGACGACACCGCCCTGGCGCGAGCGTTGGAGGACGCGGGGGCGCTGGAGTTCGTCGCCGCGCTGCCCCAGGGCGCCGACACCGTGCTCGGTGAGGACGGCGCCGGGCTGTCCGCCGGGCAGCGACAGCGGCTCGCCCTCGCCCGGGCGTTCCTCGCGGACCGGCCGGTGCTGCTGCTCGACGAGCCGACGGCCGCGCTGGACGGGGAGACCGAGGCGGAGGTCGTGGCCGCGGTGCGACGGCTGGCCGTGGGCCGTACGGTCCTGCTGGTCGTGCACCGGCCCGCGCTGCTGGGGATCGCGGACCGCGTGGTCCGGCTGGCGCAGGCCGCCGTGCCCGCTCCGGCGACCGCGGCCGTCTCCAAGGCGCCCACGGTCCACGCCATCGAGGAAGCGGCGGCCGAAGCTCCCGCCGTCGAGGCGGAGCCCTCGAAGACCGCGGGTGGCGTCCTCGCCCGCGTCCGCGCGATGTCCGGCGCCCGCCGGGGCCGGCTCGCCCTCGCCCTGCTGCTCGCGAGCCTCGCCCTCGGCAGTGCCGTCGGTCTGATGGCCACCTCCGGCTGGCTGATCTCCCGGGCCTCGCAACAGCCGCCCGTGCTCTACCTGATGGTCGCCGTGACAGCGACGCGCGCCTTCGGTATCGGACGGGCCGTCTTCCGGTACGCGGAGCGGCTGGTCTCGCACGACGCCGTCCTGCGGATGCTCGCCGACACCCGGGTCGCCGTGTACCGGCGCCTGGAGCGGCTCGCGCCCGCCGGACTGCGCACGGCCCGGCGCGGCGACCTGCTGTCACGACTGGTCGCCGACGTGGACGCGCTCCAGGACTACTGGCTGCGCTGGCTGCTGCCCGCCGGTGCCGCGACCGCCGTGTCGGCGGTGTCCGTCGGGTTCACGGCCTGGCTGCTGCCGGAGGCCGGTGCGGTGCTCGCCGTAGGACTGCTGGCGGCCGGTGCCGGTGTCCCGCTGCTCACCGGTGCCGTGGCCCGGCGCGCCGAGCGCCGACTGGCCCCCGCCCGAGGGGTGCTGGCGACCCGGGTGACCGATCTGCTCACCGGAACCGCCGAGTTGACCGTCGCCGGCGCCCTGCCCGCCCGTACCGCCGAGGCACGGCGGGCCGACGGGACGCTCACCCGGATCGCCTCGCGCGCCGCCACCGCCACCGCGCTCGGCGACGGGCTCACCGCGCTGCTGTCCGGCCTGACGGTTGCCGCCACCGCCCTCGTGGGCGCCCAGGGCGTCGCCGACGGACGGCTGAGCGGGGTCGCGATGGCCGTCGTGGTGCTCACCCCGCTCGCCGCCTTCGAGGCGGTCCTCGGACTGCCGCTCGCCGTGCAATACCGCCAGCGGGTGCGCAGAAGCGCCGAGCGGGTCTGTGAGGTGCTGGACGCGCCCGAGCCCGTACGGGAGCCGGAGCGGCCCCGGCGGGCGCCCGCCTCGCCCTTCCCGGTCCACCTCAAGGGCCTGACCGCCCGTCATGCCGGGCAGGGCCGGGACGCGCTCGCCGGGCTCGACCTGACCCTGGAGGAGGGCCGACGGATCGCCGTGGTCGGGCCGTCCGGCTCCGGCAAGACGACACTGGCCCAGGTGCTGCTGCGCTTCCTGGACGCGCGGACGGGCGGATACACGCTGGGCGGCGTCGACGCGTACGCCCTCGACGGCGACGACGTACGGCGGCTGGTGGGGCTGTGCGCGCAGGACGCGCACCTCTTCGACAGCTCGGTGCGCGAGAACCTGCTCCTCGCCAAGAAGGACGCCGGCGAGGACGAGCAGCGGGACGCCCTGCGGCGGGCCCGGCTGCTGGAGTGGGCCGACGGACTGCCCGACGGGCTCGACACGCTGGTCGGCGAGCACGGGACCCGGCTGTCCGGTGGGCAGCGGCAGCGGCTGGCGCTGGCGCGTGCGCTGCTCGCCGACTTCCCCGTGCTGGTGCTCGACGAGCCCGCCGAGCATCTCGACCTGCCCACGGCCGACGCGCTCACCGCCGATCTGCTGGCGGTCACCGAGGGCCGTACGACCCTCCTCATCACCCACCGGCTGGCGGGACTTGAGGCTGTCGACGAGGTCGTCGTCCTCGATCAGGGACAAGTCGTGCAGCGCGGTTCCTACGCGGAGCTCGTGGCGGTGGACGGGCCGTTGCGGGCGATGGCGGAACGGGAGGGGGAGGCGGACCTGTTGGTGGCCGTGGGGTAGCGGATTCGACCCCGCATCGGCGAGCACGGCGGCGGCATGACGGTGGTGTCGCAGGCGCCCCCCGAGCGCTCCGGCAGAGCCCCGCTGGTCCGTCCGGACCAACCGTTCCCCCACCCGTACGACTTGAACAGGACCGTACGCCCCCGCCCGGGACACGATCGTTGACATGCGCTCATCTCGCCGTCACCCGCTGCTCGTTCCGGCGCTGCTGTGCGCGCTCGCCGTGCTCGCGGCCCGCCCCACCGCCGCAGCCGACGCGGACAGCGACTCCGGACTCAGCGCCGAGATGGCGCGGCTGTACGAGGACGCCGCACTGGCGACGCAGCAGTACGAGGCGGGGCGGCGGGAGGCGGAGGCGCAGCGGGCGCGGGCCCGCAGGCTGGAGGCGCTGCTCGACCGGCAGCGGCGGAAGATCGGGGTTCTGCACGAGGATCTCGGCCGGATCGCGCGCGCCCAGTACCGCAGCGGCGGCGGGATTCCGGCCGCCGCGCAGATCATCCTCGCCGACAGCCCGGACGAGCTGATGCGCGGTCAGCATGCCTTCTCGCGGACGAACCTGGCCGTCAACAACGCCATCGAGAAGAGCCTCAGGGCCGAGGCACGGCTCGCCGCGGACGAGGAGAAGGCCGCAGCGGCCTGGCGGGCCCTGGACCAGCGCACCACCGAGCTCGCCGATCTGAAGAAGGACATCGAGGGGAAACTCGAAGAGGCCCGCCTGCAGTTGCAGGGCCGCGCCGATGCCTCGGTGGCGGCGGGGTCGTGCCGGGGCGCGGTACGGCTCGACCAGCCGGGGACCCAATTCAGCAGCCGCTGGGTGGCGCCCCTGGAGACGTACGAGCTGTCCGCGTCCTACGGCAGTGGTGGGCAGCGCTGGGCGCGGGGGCACACGGGACAGGACTTCGCGGTGCCGATCGGCACTCCGGTGCGGGCGGTCGGTGCGGGACGGGTGGTGCGGGTGTCCTGTGGCGGGCCCTTCGGCATCCAGATCGTGCTGGAGCACGCGGGCGGCTACTACACGCAGTACGCGCATCTCGCCGCGGTCGCCGTGGACCAGGGCGAGCGGGTGGATGCCGGGCAGTGGATCGGCCAGTCCGGCACCACCGGCAACTCCACCGGACCGCATCTGCACCTCGAGGTGCGGGTCACCCCGGAGACGGGATCGGCGGTCGACCCCTCGGCCTGGCTGGCGGCGCGGGAGGTGAACCTCGGGTAGTCACCCGTGCTCGGCCAGCAGCCGCTCGATCACGACCGCCACCCCGTCGTCGTTGTTGGCGACCGTCCGCCCGGAGGCTGCGGCGATCACGTCCGGGTGGGCGTTGCCCATCGCGTAGGACCGGCCGGCCCAGGTGAGCATCTCGACGTCGTTCGGCATGTCGCCGAAGGCGACGACCTCCTCGTGCGAGATCCCGCGCTCGGCGCAGCACAGGGCCAGCGTGCTGGCCTTGGAGACGGCGGGGCCGCTGATCTCCAGCAGGGCGCTGGGGCTGGAGCGGGTGACGTTGGCGCGGTCGCCGATGGCGAGGCGGGCCAGGGTGAGGAAGGCGTCCGGGTCGAGGTCGGGGTGGTAGGCGAGGATCTTGAGCACCGGCTCGTCGGCGTGCGGGGCGTCCTCGGCGAGCAGCCGCTCGGCGGGCGCCAGGCTGTCCGGGATCTCCATGTGCAGCTTCGGATAGTCCGGCTCCTGGTGGAAGCCGTACGTCTGCTCGACCGCGTAGACCGTGCCGGGCGCCGCGTCCCGCAGATGGCGTACGGCGTCCAGGGCGTTCTCCCGGGCCAGCTCGCGCACCATCACGAACCGGTGGGCGCCGGGGCCGCCGTGCAGGTCGACCACCGCGGCGCCGTTGCCGCAGATCGCCAGGCCGTGACCGTGGACATGGTCGCTGACGACGTCCATCCAGCGGGCGGGCCGGCCGGTGACGAAGAAGACCTCGATGCCCGCCTCCTCGGCGGCGGCGAGGGCCGCGATCGTCCGCGGGGAGACCGACTTGTCGTCCCGCAGCAGAGTGCCGTCGAGATCGGTGGCGATCAGCCGGGGCGGGAGGGCGGCGGCCGGGGTCTCGGGCTGTCGAGTCGCTGAGGTCACCGGGCCATTGTCCCGCATATGCCCGCACGCCCGTGCGGGAGTGTGCACATCTGAAGGGGAAGGGCCCTCGCGTCTGGTGGGAAGGGCCCTCACCTGTGCTTCGGCTCAGCCCAGCTGGGCCGTCGCCTCCATCGCGATCTGCTCGAAGATCTTCTCGTCCACGGCGAAGTCCGAGTCCGGGACGGGCCAGTGGATCACGATCTCGGTGAAGCCCAGCTCGCGGTGGCGGCCCGCGAAGTCCGACGCCTCGAAGTAGCTGTTCACAAGGTAGCTGTGCGTACACAGGGGGCCACCGTGACGTATGTGCACCCGGCAGACCAGGCGGGAACCGGAGCAGCAGCACCAAGGCGGTGGTCCGACGTGCGCTGAGGGTGGGCGGCTCTACGACGAGCGTCCCGGACGCATCGAGGGGCCCCGTAGGCTTGTGAGCCATGAGTATGCGCCTGAGCACCGTGATCCTTCCGTACCGCCGCTGGCATGAGGGGGGCCGTGCCGCATGGCAGCGTGCGGAGGAGCTCGGGTTTCACACCGCATACACCTACGACCATCTCTCCTGGCGTTCGTTCCGGGACGGCCCGTGGTTCGGTGCGATCCCGACGCTAACGGCTGCGGCGGGCGTCACGGAGCAGATGCGTTTGGGCACCCTCGTCACGTCGCCTAACTTCAGGCACCCGGTGAACCTGGCCAAGGAGCTGATCTCGCTCGACGACATCTCCGGCGGCCGGGTCACACTGGGTGTCGGAGCTGGCGGCAACGGCTTCGACGCCACCGTGCTCGGCCAGGAGCCGTGGACCCCGCGCGAGCGTGCCGACCGATTTACCGAATTCGTGCCGCTGCTTGACCGGCTGCTGACTGAGGACGGCACGGAGGGCGTTTCGTACGCTGGCGACTTCTACTCGGCGCACGAAGCGCGCAACATTCCCGGCTGTGTGCAACGCCCGCGCCTGCCGTTCGCAGTGGCCGCGACTGGCCCACGTGGGTTGCAGCTTGCCGCGCGTTACGGCCAGGCGTGGGTGACTACAGGCGACCCCAAGTTGTATGAGAGGGGTACGCCTGAGCAGTCCCGGCGGGCCCTGCGTGACCAGGTCGAGAAGCTGGGCAAGGCGTGCGCGGACCTCGGCCGCGACGTCGATGCCATGGACAAGGTCCTGCTCACGGGGTTCACTCCGGACCGAGGCCGCCCCCTGGAGTCAGTTGATGCCTTCGTCGACTTCGTCGGCAAGCACCGGGAGCTTGGCTTCACCGAGATCGTCATTCATTGGCCGATCCCGGACTCGGACTTCGCCGCGGACACGCGCATTTTCGAGCAAATCGCCACGGAGGCGGTTAAGCAGCTGGAATCAGGATCCTTCTGAAGCGGCGACCAGTTTGGCTTACTATTTGAGGTTGCCATTCTTGAATCGCGTCAAGGTTTCAGAGGTTACCTCGAAGAATTCGCGCCTTGGCTTCGGAGAACTCTTCATCGGTCAAGTGGCCATCGGCGTGAAGTGACGCCAACTTGGTAAGTTCATCGGCAACGCTAGTCGTAGCTTCAACGGCGTCTGTCGATTGCCCATTGACCTGGACCCGTGGTTGAGCAGGGGGCCGTTCGCTTTCCGCGCGCAACGCGTGGGGTCTGCTGGCCGCACTGAGCGGACAGCGAACCTCGGGGCTGTCGGATGCCGAATGGTCAAGAATCACGAGGCGGCTGAGGAACATGACCGCGCACGACGCGCTTTCTGTCGTACGCCTTGGTGAATTGGTGCGCGCCAGCCTCGATTCTTCCAAAGGCTGGCATCGTCGCGATGGTCGGCTGGCTGCCCGATATGTCCCGTGCCGTGTCGGGGCTGGCCGTCGCGTGAGATGGCGTCCCGCCAAGTGGCACGACGCGGGACGCGACCATCCTCAACACCCTGCCTGGCGCGCGCTGCGAGAGGACACCGTCATGGCTGACGGCCAGTCCGCCTACGCGTTCCTCTCGCCGCCATGACGATCACCCTGCGCGGGAACCTGCAGGTCAGGATGTGATAGGCGAAAACGGCTTGACTGACGTGAACTTGGTCCCCTCGGCTCACTGGCGCTGCTGCCAGACCGCGGTGAGCGCGGCAACGGGGTCGGGGTCGGCCGGTACCGCGGGCCACCATTCACCGTCGTCATCCTGGAGGTAGGGGTACCAGCGGGCGTCGGGGCCCAGGCGCAGCTGGATGCCGTGGGCGGTGAGGGTGAGGCGGTTGCGCCAGGCCCTGAGGGGGACGTGGGCGTCGGTCATCTCGGTGAGGGCTGTGGTCAGTGCGGTGCGGGCCGCTGCCATCGCCGACGGGTCGGGGGTGTGGGGTTGTTCGGCGACGGTGAGGCCCATCGCGCCCCCGTGGCGCCAGGCGCGGGTGAGGCGGGCGAACGCGGTCGGTTTGGCGCCGGTGTTCTCGATCAGGCGGTGGAACCACTCGGGTCCGGGGCCGCTCGCGGCGATCCGTACCGCGTCCTGGTGCTGGGTCAGGTGCAGGCTGGCGGTGTCGCCCGCGAGGAGCCGCGTGGCGCGGGCGGCGACGTCGGTCATGAGGCGCTCCAGGTCCGTGGTGGCCAGGCCGCTACCGGATGGCGGGGTGACGGGGAGCGCGACGGTGTGGATGGTCGGTTCGGGGGCGCCGGGCAACTCGTGGGCGTGTTCGGCCCAGCGGGTGTACGCGGCGGCGGCCGGGATGCCGGTCGAGGCCGGTGGACTCACGGTCTCCTGGGTTGCCGTACGGCGTGCGCGCAGCTGGACGAGGACCTCCTCGCGGCTGCGGCCGCGCAACGCGAAGAGGACGAACGGGTCGGCGTCGATGGTGGCGGCGATGGTGTAGCAGAGGGCGGCGGCGTGTTTGCAGGGGTATCCCCAGTCGGGGCAGGAGCAGTCCGGGTCGAGTTCGGTGGGCTGCGGCAGCAGGGGGACGCCTGCCTGGCGGGCGTCGTCGACGAGTTCGGCGGGCATCTCGCCGTCGAGGAGCGCGGCGAGATGCCCGGCTCGGGCCGCGATGGTGTCGAGGAGGGTGTCCCACTGGGCGCCGGTGAGGACGGGCAGGTGGACCGAGGAGCGGTACGGGCGCGGCCGGCTTCCCTGGACAGCTGCCTTGACCTGGCCCGGGGCCACGGTGGTCGCGCCGACCATGCCCTTGCGGGCGTAGGTGCGTCCGCGTGACAGGCGCCCGGCGTCCAGGGTGGAGTCCTCCAGGGCCGCCACCCACGCCTGGCCCCACCATGTCGCGGCGAAGGCACGCCTGCCGCGGACGGGCGCGCGGCGCGGGCCGGGGACCGAGGGGCTCATGACTGCCTCCCGAGGGCGACGAGTTCGGCGAGGTCGGCGTCGGACAGTTCGGTCAGAGCGGCCTCGCCGGAACCGACCACGGCGTCGGCGAGCGCGCGTTTGGATTCCAGCAGCTTCGCCACCTTGTCCTCCACGGTGCCCTCGGCGATGAGCTTGTGTACCTGGACGGGCTTGTCCTGGCCGATGCGGTAGGCGCGGTCGGTGGCCTGGTCCTCGACGGCCGGGTTCCACCAGCGGTCGTAGTGCACGACGTGGGTGGCGCGGGTGAGGTTGAGTCCGGTGCCCGCCGCCTTCAGCGACAGCAGGAACACCGGCACTTCGCCGCGCTGGAAGCGTTCCACCATCTCCTCGCGCCGCAGGACGGGGGTGCCGCCGTGCAGGAAGAGGGTGGGGGTGCCGCGTTCGGCGAGGTGCTTCTCCAAGAGGGTCGCCATCTGCTTGTACTGGGTGAAGACCAGCACCGACTCGCCCTCGGCGGTGATGGTGTCGATCAGTTCCTCGAGCAGGTCGAGCTTGCCCGAGCGGCCGCGCAACGGATTGGACTGGCGCAGGTACTGGGCCGGGTGGTTGCAGATCTGCTTCAGCGCGGTGAGCAGCTTGAGCACCAGGCCGCGGCGGGCGATGCCCTCGGATTCCTCGATCTTCGCCATGGTCTCGCGGACCACCGCTTCGTACAGGCTGGTCTGCTCGGCGGTCAGTGAGACGACGCGGTCGGTCTCGGTCTTGGCCGGCAGTTCGGGCGCGATGCCCGGGTCGGACTTCCTGCGGCGCAGCAGGAAGGGACGGACGAGACGGGACAGGCGCTCGGCGGCCTCGGGGTCCTCGCCGGCCTCGATGGGGCGGGCGTGCCGGTCGCGGAACGCGGTGAGCGAGCCGAGAAGTCCGGGGGTGGTCCAGTCGAGGAGCGCCCACAGTTCGGAGAGATTGTTCTCCACGGGGGTGCCGGTGAGGGCGACGCGGGCGCGGGCGGACAGGGCACGCAGTTCACGGGCGGTGACGGCGTAGGGGTTCTTGACGTGCTGGGCCTCGTCGGCCGCGACCAGCGACCAGGCGGTCTCGGCGAGGACTTCGCGGTCGCGGCGCAGCACCCCGTAGGTGACCAGGACGATCTCGTCGCCGGCCAGGTCGTCGAGGTGTCGGTCGCCGCCGTGGTAGCGACGCACGGGGATGGACGGCGCGAACCTGGCCGCCTCGCGCTGCCAGTTGCCGAGCAGGGAGGCGGGGCAGACGACGAGCGTGGGGCCCGCGGTGGCGGGGTCGGTCTGGCGGTGCAGATGCAGGGCGAGAAGAGTGATGGTCTTGCCCAGGCCCATGTCGTCGGCGAGGCAGCCGCCGAGGCCGAGTTCACACATCTCGGCCAGCCAGGCCAGGCCCCGCTTCTGGTAGTCGCGCAACATGGCCTTGAGCGCGGCGGGCTGTGGGGCGGGGGTACGTGACTCGGGATCGCGGATACGGGCGACGAGGTCGCCGAGCGCGCCGACCGCCGCACAGGGGATCGGCTCGCCGTCCCTTTCCACCTCGCCGGTCAGCGCGGCGCTCAGCGCCTCCATGGGGGTGAACGGTTCCATCCGACGGCGCCTGGCGCGGGCCACCAGCTTCGGGTCGGCGACCACCCACTGGTCGCGCAGCCGGACGAGGGGGCGGCGGGTCTCGGCGAGGGTGTCCATCTCGGCCTCGGTGAGCGGCTCGCCGCCTAGCGAGACCTGCCAGCGGAAGTCGAGGAGGGCGTCGGCGTCGAGGAGGCCGCCCGCGCTGGAGCCGGGGGCGGTGCGCTGCCCGATCTCCGCGGTCGCGGTGAGTGCCTTGACCAGCTCGCGAGGCCAGTGCACGTCGACACCGGCCGCGCGCAGCGCGTCCGTGGCGTCACCCAGCAGCTCGAAGGCTTCGTCGTCGGTCAGCCGGAGCTGATCGGGAGCGGCGTCCTTCAGCAGCCGCTGGAGCGGTGGCCAGGCGCGGGCGCCGCGGCGCAGCGCGAGCAGCGTCTCCATCTCGGCGCGCGGGCCGAGCAGCCGTTCCACTTCGGCCGGTTCGCTCCACAGCCGTGCGGCGTCGATGACCAGTGCCGGATCCGCCGCGGTGTGCAGTTGCAGGACCGCCCGGAACTGCCGGCGCCGCCCCTCGGGCAGGTCGACGCGCAGTGAGACGCCGACCTCGGCGGTGAACGCGGCGGCGGTCTCCTCGGCCCACTCGCGCAGGGCGGGCACGGCACGCGCCTCGCGCCTCGCGTACGGCAGCGCTCCCACCGCGAGCGGCGCGGCCGGGGTACGAACCAGTTCGTCCGCGACCGCGTCGCAGAACTGGCGTACCAGCGCGGCCGGTTCGGTGATCCGCAGCGGTGCCGGGCCGGGCTCGGGCAGGCAGTGGGCGTGGGGCGGGAACGCGGCGGCGAGGGCGTCCAGAGTCTGCCGCTGGTCGGCAGTGAAGGGACCTGCCTGCCAGCTGTCGTAGCCGGCGGGGGTGAGGGCCGGGTGGACACGGCCGTCGGCGAGCAGCCGCAGCCCGAAGCGGACGGCGGCCTGCCAGGCCGCCGCCGACGGATGCGGTGGCTGTGCCCCGGTCAGGGCGGCAACGGCGAGAGCGACGGGCAGCGCGTAGCCCTCAACCTTGCGCCGCCTGACCGAGCGGCCGTGCGGCAGCACCAGCTCCACCGCCTCGGCCTCGACACCCGCTGGTGCCATGCCATCCCCGTCGGCTGCTCCGGCGGGCTGCCACAGCAGCAGTCGGCCGAGGCGGGCGGGCTCGCCAGGCAGAAACACCGCCGCCCAGCCGCCGTCGAGCAGACCCCGCGCCCAGGCGGCCGACTCCGGTGCGGCCAGTGGCGGCACGCTCCTCATGCCGCTGCCCGGCTCCCGTACGACGACTCGTGCCACTCTCTTTCCCCCATCGTTCTGCGAGCGAGCCGGACCGCGCCCCGCTCACCACCACGCGCCGTCACCCACCAGCGGGTTCCGGCCGCTCTTCCGTCACCGGCGGGAGTGCGCCTTGTTCGCCGCTGCGCGTATGCGTTTGGCCAGCCGCTTGTCGACGCCGCGCAAGCCCTCACCCAGTTCGGCGAGGACCTGCGCGGTGGCCGGGTGCTCCACCCGCCACAGATCGTCCACCCGCTGTTCGAGCGCCTCCGGCGCCGTGTTCCAGTTCTCCAGGAAGCCCCGGACCAGCTCCTCGCTCTCTTGAGGACCGGCGAGGAGCGACAGCCCGTCGATGAGCAGCCACAACCCGGCCTCCTCCGCCCGCGCCGGGTCCACGTGCGCTTCTGCCCCGGGGCGTGCGCCCAGAGTCGCGGTGGCTACCTGGCGGCATCCCGCGACATCGGAGTCCGCTGCCTTCCGTAGCACCCGCAGTGCCCGGGGATCGTCGATTTCGACCAGCACCAGTTGGGCCACGGCGCGCTTCGCCGCGGCCTCGGGGCCGTCTCCCGCGCAGGCGTCGAGCAGCCCCACCGCGGCATCCGCCGCAGAACGGTGTTCGAGCCACCATTCGACCTCTCGGCGCATCTCCTCGGGGGAGTAGCCCAGGAGCCCCTGGAGCAGAGCGCCGGCGTCCGCTTCGGCGTACTCACCGAGCAGCGGCGCGGGCACACCGCACTCCATCAGGTAGGCGCGGAGCCCGTAGCGGCCGAGAGGGGTGAGCCGCATCCGGTCGCCGCGCCTGTCGTCCCGAGACCGGTCCGACGCCGCCGAGGAGGTTCCTGAACTGCCCGGCTCCTGCCCGCCCATGGCGTTCAGGAGTGTGCGCAGAGCCTGCTCGGGCGAATCGTCGCTGTCACCGGGCTCATACTCCACCGCGCCCAACAGAGCAAGCCCTTCCCCCAGTTCCCGGAAGGACGCCGCGAACAGAGCCTGGAAGAGATCGAACTCCGGTCCGTTCTCGCCCGCCTCACGGGCCTGCGCGCGCAGGTCGTTGACATCCACCCAGGCGGCGTCCGGGGCGTCGTACAGCAGGCCGACCAGTCCGTCGGTGAGCTCGGCCGTCAGCTCGCCGAGCTCACCGTGCCACCCGTCCAGCACCCCCCTCTCACCGATCTCCTCCAGCAGTTCGCCCATCGTGGCAGCCCAGAACTCCAGAAGGTCCTCACCGGTGAAGTCGGTCGCCGCGCCACCCCACGCGCGGCCCCCGCTGATCGTGATCATCCCGCCGTCCACGGCGAGTCTCCACGGGTCGTCGAGAACGGCCGCGTCCTTGGCGCTGCGCAGCGTTTTCAACGCACGAGCCCGCGCGATGGCATCGGCGTACGGCGAGTCGTCGCCGGCCAGCTTCCACAGCCGGAGCTTCTCGACGGCCTCACGGGCGAGCGCGGGCCGCAGCACCCGGCCGGCGGTGACCTGTCGTCCCTCGCGGCACCAGGCGGCGAGCCGCAGCGCCGCGTCGAAGAGCGGGACATCCCGCACAGCGGCGACAAGGTCCTCCTGCGGAGCCAGGGTGACCGGGCGCAGCACAGGCGCATCCTCGGCCGGTCCGTCGACTCCGGCATCGGCCGGATCGCCCACCCGGCACCGCCCGCAGGTACACAACGCCACGTCCTCGGCGGTCAGCCGACGGACACCGCCGCGTCCGGCCGGACCACCGGGCGGCTGCCTCGCCGTGCCGGACGCCCTGTCCGGCGTCAGCCGGAGCAGCCGCCCGGTGATCTCGTCCCGGTCGAAGGCCGCCGGATCGTAACCCACCGCGCGGAGCCCGGCGACGAGTGCGCCGTGCACGTCGTGCTCGGCCCCGTCCGGGCGATCGAGGAGTTCCAGCACGTCGGCCAGCCCCCACACGCCGCCGATGTCCTCGCCGGGCACATCGGCGCGGCGCCCGCCCACGCAGCGCACCGTGCGTTCAGCGTCCGCCGGGCGTGGCAGCGTCTTCTCCAGTGTGATCCCGTGCTCCCAGTCGTCCCCGAAGTCGTAGGTGTAGCGCAGCCGTGCCCCCTCCTCGGCGAGCACGTCGCCGAGCGCGGTGGCGTCCTCGTCGCCGACCTCGCGGCCGAAACCGAGATCGACGAGGTCGGCCGCGACGCCGTACCCTCGACCGAACTCGTCGGTGAACAGGTGCAGATGACCACCGTGCCAGCCGAAGGCGGTTTGGATTGCGTCGTGCAGCGTGCCGAGCGAGGTGTCGGACGGCAGCACGAGGCGCCGCCACAGAGGCGGTCTCGTACCGTGCAACACGATCTTCAGCTGGAGATCGGACGGGGATGTGTTCCCGTCTCGCCGCATCTGCTGCTCCCACCGCACCGGGGCTACTCGGACGGCTCCATCATTGCGCCGCTGGCGTTCGGTGCCCAAACCGGCTGTGGCGGCGGCCGTCCTTTTGAGCACACATGGCCTCGGCCCCGCCAGCAGTGGATATCCTGCGTCCTCGCGACCTTTCGCGGGCCGCGCGAGCGGCTCGGGAGCCCATGGCCCTGGCGGTCAACGGCTGTCGCAGCCCTCGGCATGCGTATCGACCAGCAGACAGGCGGCTTTGACGAATCCGGATGCGTCACGACGACTGTCCCAGGACCGCGACGGGCCGTCCCCACGGCCCCACCCGTGCGTGGACGCCTGCCGAGCGAGACGACCAAAGGGCGCGCATATCGCAGTATGCTCGTTACATGGCGGATACGACACGGATCACGGTGACGCTGCCGACCGAGCAGGTCACCGAACTGAGGAAGCTCACCGACAACGTCTCCGGTTATGTCGCCGAGGCGGTGGCGCGTCAGCTGCGGCACCAGCTGCTCGGCGCCGATCTGCTGCGCCATCAGGAGGAGCACGGGGCCTTCACCGAGGAGGAGCTGGCGGAGGCCCGCTCCAGGATCTCCGGGACGCCGGACGCCGGCGGGTCGGCGAGCGCGGCGTGAACGAGCACGTCGAGACGGTCGTCCTGGACTCCCAGGGGCTCTCCGGCTGGATCGCACAGGATCGCAAGATCCTTGCGATGTTCCAGGTGTTCCATGCCATGGGTGCCGATTTCGTCATCGGAGCCAACACCATCGTGGAAGTCAGCCATACGCGGGTGAACTTGCCTCGGCTGCGGTGGGCGCTGTCCCGCGTCAAGGTCGGGCCGGTGACCGAGGGCGCGGCGAAAGCATCCGCGGAACTGCTCAAGGCCGCGGGTCTGCACGGCCACAAGTACGCGATTGACGCGACTGTGGCCGAGGTGGCACTGCGCCAGCCGGGTCCGGTGGCGATGCTGACGTCCGACGTCGATGACATGGCCCGGCTGTGTGGTGACCGCGTCCGGCTCATTGGCATCTGAGCGGGCAGGCACAGGTGCCCGTGCCCCGGCCGCGAAGGGAGTCCGCCCTGCTCACGCTGTGACAGGCGAAAAAGGCTTGACTGAGGTGACCAGAGTGCCGAGGCGGAGCCGGTCGGTGACGGCCGCTGTGGCGGTCAGGGTCGGTACGGCACCGAACCACGGGCCGTCCCGAAAGCTGCGCCAGGACAGGTGGTCGTAGGTGTAGGCGGTGTGGAAGCCGAGCTGTTCCGACCGCTGCCAAGCCTCACGGCTCCCCTCGTGCCAGCGCCGGTACGGGAGGATCACGGTGCTCAGACGCAGACTCATGCATCGAGCGTATGCGGCCGAACGCGTTTCACGTGAAACCGTCACTGTGTGACGTGGCGCGACTCCGGAAAGCGCAGGTACGGGGGCGGAACGGTCCGGGTCAGCCAGACGCCGTTCGCGCTGACGTGGAAGACATGGCCGTCGCGGTGCATGGCGCCCGCGTCGACGGAGAGGACGACCGGTCGGCCTCGGCGGGCCCCTACGCGGGTGGCTGTCTCGCGGTCGGCCGAGAGGTGGACGTCATGGCGGTTCATGGGGCGCAGGCCCTCCGCACGGATCGCGTCCAGACAGCCGACCACTGTGCCGTGGTAGAGGTACGGCGGTGGCGTCGCCGGGGGAAGGCCCAGTTCGACCTCGATGCTGTGGCCCTGGCTGGCCCGGATGCGGGTGCCGTCGATGGCGAAGCGGCGTTTGTCGTTCGTGGCGACCACGTGGTCCAGCTCTTCCCTCGTGAACCGGAAGCCGTGGGCCGCCGCCGCGGCGACAAGGGTGTCGATCTCCACCCAGCCGGCCTCGTCGAGGGTGAGGCCGATGCGCTCGGGTTGATGGCGCAGGTGTTTGGAGAGGTACTTCGACACCCTCACCGTGCGGCGGTCGTCGATGGGTCTTTCGTTCATCTCCTCAGGGTGGCGGGAGAGACCTGGATCACGCGAATGATTTTGAGGACGATGTTTGATCCACAGCCAAGTGTGGTTATCCACAGGGGAATTGGCGGTCCTGTGGACAATGAGCCGTCGTTTCAAGGGGTTTCGTCAAGCTCCGTCGGTGCGTGACGAGTTGGCCAACTGCCCTCTCACACCGGCGGTTTGACCCGCGCGATCCTCCGCAGCACCCCCGGAGCGAACCGCGACAACAGATGCGCCCCACGTGCCTCCGGAGTCACCGGAACAACCGCCTCGTTGGTGACGATTCCGCGCAGAATCGCCTCCGCGACCTTCTCCGGCGGGTAGTTGCGCATGCCGTACAGACGCGCCGACTTCTTCTGGCGGCGGGCCTCCTCCTCCGCGTCAACTCCCGCGAACCGCGCCGTCGATGTGATGTTGGTGTTCACGAAGCCGGGACAGATCGCCGACACGCCGATGCCCTCGTCCGCCAGTTCCGCGCGGAGGCATTCGCTCAGCATCAGGACCGCCGCCTTGGTCGTGCTGTAGGCGGGAAGGGCCCTGGAGGGCTGATACGCCGCCGCCGAGGCGGTGTTGACGATGTGGCCGCCCTGGCCGCGGTCGGCCATCTGCCTGCCGAACAGACGGCAACCGTGGATCACGCCCCACAAGTTGACGTCCAGCACCTTGCGCCAGTCGTCGGAGGTCGTGTCCAGGAAGGAGCCCGACAGTCCTATCCCGGCGTTGTTCACCAGGACGTCGACCACGCCGTACTCCGTGGCGACCTTCTCCGCCAGTTTTTCCATGGCCTGTTCGTCGGAGACGTCCACCGTCTCCGCCCAGGCGTCCGGGGCGCCGACCAAGCGGGACATCTCCGCCGTACGGGCCGCCGCGTCCGCGTCCCGGTCCACCGCCACCACACGCGCGCCCGCCTCGGCGAACGCGTACGCCGTAGCCCGGCCGATGCCGCTGCCCGCGCCGGTGATCAGCACCAACTGGCCGCCGAAGCGGTCGGCGTAGCGGCCGGTGGCCTTCGGCTCCTGTCGGCCGCCCTCCACCGAGGTCACGAATTCAGTGATCCAGGACGCCAGTTGGTCGGGTCGGCTACGCGGCACCCAGTGCTTGGCCGGGAGTGTTCTGCGCGTCAACTGCGGAGTCCACAGTTCAAGTTCGTCGTAGAGCCGCTCCGAGAGGAAAGCGTCGTCCAGGGGTGTGATCAGCTGCACCGGCGCGTGCGCGTACGCGTCCCCGCGCGGGCGGCGCAGTCGCGACCGTACGTTGTCCCGGTACAGCCATGCGCCGTGGGCCGCGTCCGAAGGGAGCGAGGACGTCGGGTAGTCGCCCGCCGGAACCTTCTCCATCCGTTGCAGGATCCGCGGCCAGGTCTTGCCCAGCGGTCCCCGCCACGCCAGTTCCGGCAGGACCGGAGTGTGCAGCAGGTAGACGTACCAGGACTTGGCGCCCTGGCCCAGGAGCTGGCCCACCCGGCGCGGGGTCGGGCGCTTCATCCGCCGCTGGATCCAGTGGCCGAAGTGGTCCAGGGACGGGCCCGACAGGGAGGTGAAGGAGGCGATGCGGCCCTCCGTGCGCCTCACCGTCACGAACTCCCAGGACTGCACCGAGCCCCAGTCATGGCCCACCAGGTGCACCGGACGGTCCGGGCTGACCGCGTCCACGACCGCGAGGAAGTCGTCCGTCAGCTTCTCCAGCGTGAACCCGCCCCGCAGCGGCTGCGGCGCGGTGGAGCGGCCATGGCCCCGGACGTCGTACAGCACCACATGGAAGTGGTCGGCCAGCCGGGCGGCGACCTCCGACCAGACCTCCTTGCTGTCCGGATAACCGTGCACCAGCAGCACAGTTGGCTGAGAGGGATCCCCCAGCTCCGCCACGCACAGCTCGACCCCGCCGGTCCGCACCCAGCGCTCACGCGCGCCCGTCAGCACCGTCACTTCTCCTCCGCCCAGCGCCGCACATGCGGCAGATCGTCGTCCAGCCAGAAGGCGCTCTCCTCGGGGTCCGCGGAGTCCGTGACGACCAGGATCTCCTCGAACTTCGCGCCCGTGCCCCGGAACCCGAGGTGGGGTTCGACCGCCCACAGGCCCGGCCGCGGCGGGTGGTCGGAGAAGCGGTACGGCGACCACAGCGGGGACCAGCCCTCACG
Organism: Streptomyces sp. P17; assembly: GCF_032436805.1. Classification (NCBI taxonomy): domain Bacteria; kingdom Bacillati; phylum Actinomycetota; class Actinomycetes; order Kitasatosporales; family Streptomycetaceae; genus Streptomyces; species Streptomyces sp. P17. Next base: position 138,148 of record NZ_JAVRBF010000007.1, read on the forward strand.
GTGGCCGTGCACCGCGTCGGCGGCCAGGCCCTTCAGGGACTGGGTGCCGAACCCGAAGAGCCGCGGTGACCAGCGCCGCTCCCGCACCCGGTCCACCTTGTGGGCGATCACACCGAAGGGGTACGCGCGATGCCGGTTGGCATAGCCCTGGCGGACCATCAGCCGGTCCACGTCCTCGTAGATCTCCCGCAGCGACCGGCGCTCACGCACCTCGCTGAGGATCAGCTCGCGATGCGCCTGGAGGTCGTCCATCAGCTTGTGCTGCACCTGGTTCACGCCGAGCGAGCCCGAATAGCCGATGTCGGCGGTGAAACCCTCGAACACCGGGGCCATGTCCAGGATGAACGGCATCCCCGGCTCCAGGCGGCGATTGGTCGGGAAGAACTGCAGCGGGACACGGAAGTTCACGAACGCCGTACGGTCGCCGAACCAGGCGAAGGGGAGATGGAACCAGTCCCGCACCCCGCGCTCGCGCAGCCACTCCCGCTGCATCCGCGCCGCCTCACGCTCGGTGACACCCGGTTGCAGCTGGGCCGCCACGGCCTCCGCGCACTCGTAGGCGAGGCGCTGCACTCTCCGGAAACCTTGCAGCTCCGCCGAGCGTTCACTGGTCACTGCCGTAGCCATGGCACCCCGTCCCACTGGTTGCGGTACGCGCTCGTAACTTGACATCGGAGAATCTGGCACTTGTTAGACCCACCGTCAATAGGCGGGTGCCGACGGCTCTACCGAGGCTCCCGTTGTTCGACCTCAGGGTGACCCCTAAGGACCCGTACGACTCCAGAGGGACCCCAAGACGGCTCTACGGTCTGACGACCGGCGTGTTCCGTGTCACTACCGTCATTGTCGTGACTGTGATCGCGACCGAAAGCCTGAGCAAGCGGTTCCCCCGGGTGACCGCGCTTGACCGGCTCTCCGTGGACGTCGGGCCCGGTGTGACCGGACTCGTCGGAGCCAATGGAGCCGGCAAGTCCACACTGATCAAGATCCTGCTGGGTCTGTCCCCCGCCACGGAGGGCCGCGCCGAAGTGCTCGGCCTCGACGTCGCCACCAAGGGCGCCGCCATCCGTGAGCGCGTCGGCTACATGCCCGAGCACGACTGTCTGCCGCCGGACGTCTCGGCCACCGAGTTCGTCGTCCATATGGCGCGCATGTCAGGGCTGCCGCCGACCGCCGCGCGCGAGCGCACCGCGGACACGCTGCGCCATGTCGGCCTGTACGAGGAGCGCTACCGCCCCATCGGCGGCTACTCCACCGGCATGAAGCAGCGCGTCAAGCTGGCGCAGGCCCTGGTCCACGACCCCGACCTGGTCTTCCTCGACGAGCCGACCAACGGTCTCGACCCGGTCGGCCGCGACGAGATGCTCGGCCTGATCCGCCGGATCCACACCGACTTCGGCATCTCGGTGCTGGTCACCTCCCATCTGCTGGGCGAGCTGGAGCGGACCTGCGACCACGTCGTCGTCATCGACGGCGGCAAGCTCCTGCGCTCCAGCTCCACCACGGACTTCACCCAGACCACGACCACCCTCGCGATCGAGGTCACCGACACCGACGAACACCCCGACGGCACCAAAGCGGTGCGCGAGGCGCTCCACGCGCGCGGGGTCACCGTCGAGGCCGGCAGCGGCCTGCCGGGCGCCGGGCACATCCTGCTGCTGACGGCGCGGGGCGAGGAGACGTACGACCTGGTCCGGGACGTGATCGCGGACCTCGGCCTCGGCCTGGTGCGCATGGAGCAGCGCCGGCACCACATCGCGGAGGTCTTCACCGACAGCGACCAGCAGCGGAAGGAGGCGGCCGTCCATGGCTCTTGACCAGCCCGTTGCGGGTGACCAGACCCGCATCCACGACATCGGCTACCGCAACTACGACGGTCCCCGCCTCGGCCGTACCTACGCCACCCGCTCCCTCTACTCGCAGTCCCTGCGCGGCGCCTACGGCCTCGGCCGCTCGGTGAAGTCCAAGGTGCTGCCGATGCTGCTCTTCGTGGTGATGTGCGTGCCCGCGGCCATCATGGTCGCCGTCGCCGTCGCGACGAAGGCCAACGACCTGCCGGTCGACTACACCCGCTACGCCATCGTCATGCAGGCGGTCATCAGCCTGTACGTCGCCTCCCAGGCGCCCCAGTCCGTCTCCCGCGACCTGCGCTTCAAGACCGTGCCGCTGTACTTCTCGCGGCCGATCGAGACCGCGGACTACGTACGCGCCAAGTTCGCGGCGCTGGCCTCGGCGTTGTTCGTCCTGACCGCCGCCCCGCTGCTCGTCCTGTATGTGGGCGCGCTGCTGGCCAAGCTCGACTTCACCGACCAGACCAAGGGATTCGCACAGGGACTCGTCTCGGTGGCACTGCTCTCGCTGCTCTTCGCCGGCCTCGGCCTGGTCATCGCCTCGGTCACCCCGCGCCGCGGCTTCGGCATCGCCGCCGTGATCGCCGTACTGACCATCTCCTACGGCGCGGTCTCCACCCTTCAGGCCATCGCCGAGGTGCAGGACAGCACCGGATCCATCGCCTGGATCGGCCTCTTCTCGCCGGTCACGCTCATCGACGGAGTGCAGTCCGCGTTCCTCGGCGCGACCTCGGCGTTCCCCGGAGGGGTCGGCCCGACGAACGGGGAGGGCGTGGTCTACGTCCTCGTCACCCTCGGCCTGATCGCCGCCTGCTACGGCCTGCTGATGCGCCGCTACCGAAAGGTCGGACTGTGACCACGCTCAACATCGACCACGTATCGCGCTGGTTCGGCAACGTGGTCGCCGTCAACGACATCACCATGACCATCGGCCCCGGTGTCACGGGCCTGCTCGGCCCCAACGGCGCCGGAAAGTCCACCCTCATCAACATGATGGGCGGCTTCCTGGCCCCCTCCACCGGCACCGTCACGCTCGACGGCCAGCAGGTGTGGCGCAACGAGAACATCTACAAGCACATCGGCATCGTCCCCGAGCGCGAGGCGATGTACGACTTCCTCACGGGACGCGAATTCGTCGTCGCCAACGCCGAGTTGCACGGCCTGGGCGCCAAGGCCGCCCAGAAGGCGCTGGCCACGGTCGAGATGGAGTACGCCCAGGACCGCAAGATCCAGACGTACTCCAAGGGCATGCGCCAGCGCGTGAAGATGGCGAGCGCGCTGGTCCACAACCCCTCGCTGCTCCTGCTCGACGAGCCCTTCAACGGCATGGACCCGCGCCAGCGCATGCAGCTGATGGACCTCCTGCGGAAGATGGGCGACGAGGGCCGCACGGTCCTCTTCTCGTCCCACATCCTCGAAGAGGTCGAGCAACTCGCCTGGCACATCGAGGTCGTCGTCGCGGGCCGGCACGCGGCCAGCGGTGACTTCCGCAAGATCCGCCGCCTGATGACCGACCGGCCGCACCGCTACCTGGTGCGCTCCAGCGACGACCGCACCCTCGCGGCCGCGCTCATCGCCGACCCGTCGACGTCCGGCATCGAAGTCGACCTGGCGGAGGGCGCGTTGCGCATCCAGGCCGTCGACTTCGCCCGCTTCACGGCGCTGTTGCCTCGTGTGGCGAGGGACCACGGCATCCGGCTGCACACGGTCTCGCCGTCCGACGAGTCCCTCGAATCCGTGTTCTCGTATCTGGTCGCGGCGTAGGAGGCCCAAGATGTACGATCCCACAGTCGCCCGACTCACCTACCGGGCCCTGCTCGGCCGGCGCCGGGCCCTCATCCTCGGCGCCCTGCCGCTGCTGCTGATCGTGATCTCGGTGATCGTCCGTGCCCTCGCCGGCGCCGACGACCAGACGGCCTCCGACCTGCTCGGCGGAATCGCGCTCGCCACCATGGTGCCGATCATCGGCGTCATCGCGGGCACCGGGGCGATCGGCCCGGAGATCGACGACGGCTCCGTGGTCTACCTGCTGTCCAAGCCCATCAAGCGCCCGACGATCATCTTCACCAAGCTGATCGTGGCCATCGCGGTGACGATGGTGTTCTCCGCGGTGCCGACCCTGATCTCCGGCTTCATCCTCAACGGCAACGGCCAGCAGATCGCCGTGGCCTACACGGTGGCCGCGCTGGTCGCCTCCATCGCCTACGCGGCGCTCTTCCTGCTGCTCGGCACGGTCTCCCGGCACGCGGTCGTCTTCGGCCTCGTCTACGCCCTGGTCTGGGAGGCCCTGTTCGGCTCCCTGGTGGAGGGCGCGCGCACGCTGAGCGTCCAGCAGTGGTCGCTGGCGGTGGCCCATGAGGTGACCGGCGGGGACCTCGTCACATCGGACGTGGGCATCACCACGGCGACGGTGCTGCTGGTCGCGGTGACCGTCCTCGCCACCTGCTACGCGGGCCAGAAGCTGCGCTCGCTGACGCTGGCGGGCGAGGAGTAGACGGCCCGCTTGTCGACGGGGACTTCAACCCGGTCCGGTCACACTGGGGCGAAACGGGGATGCACGGCCAGGAGGGCCGGGACGGTGGACGAACCCCACGACAACGCCTGGGACGACCTCGTCCTGGACGAGGAGTTCGTACGCTCCGCCGGGTCCTCCGAGCCGTCCGCCCGGGCCCCGGCGGGCTGGTTCTTCAGCAAGGGCGCCGTCGCAGGTGGCGTCGGCGCTGAGGCGGTTTATTCGGTGGCGGCCAACTCCGGGGGCGGGCAGGATGGTTGATGTCCAGGACGCCGGATCCCGTCGGCGCCACCAACTGGGGAGGAGCGCGACGATGTCCATGCACGACAGTCCGTCGAGTTCCCCGCAGGGCAGCCCGCGGCGGACTCCGGTGTAGTTACCCCACCGTCGAGTCCGCTCCGCATCGGGGAGCTGCCCGGGGCGGCCGCTTCGAGCACGCGAATCCCACTTCGCGTGAGGCCGCCCACCCGGAGGATTGGCCGAGAGGTAAGGCACCGGCTTGCTAAGCCGCGGTCGGGTTGACGCCCGCGCACGTTCGATCCGTGCATCCTCCGCAAGACACGGCAACTGGAACTACCCAAGGGGCGTGGGGAACCGCGCGACCAGCCACAGACGGCCGACAGTCACCCCACAACCTCAGCCGAGCAGACGCTCCAGGACAACAGCGATCCCGTCCTCGTCGTTCGAGGACGTGACCTCGTCCGCCACCGCCTTGAGCTCCTCATGCGCGCCCGCCATCGCCACGCCGTACGACGCCCACGCGAACATCGGCAGGTCGTTCGGCATGTCGCCGAAGGCGATCGTGTCCGCTGCCTTCAGGCCCAGGCGGCGGGCCGCGATGGACAGCCCCGTCGCCTTCGACAGCCCGAGCGGCAACAGCTCCACAATCCCCGCGCCCGCCATCGCGACCGTCACGAACCCGCCCGCGGCGCGCCTCGCGGCGTCCGCGAGCTCGTCGTCCGACAGCTCAGGGTGCTGTATGTAGATCTTGTTCAGCGGGGCCGACCACAGATCCGACGCGTCCGTGAACGGCGTCGACGGCAGCGAGCCCGTGACCGCATACCCCGGCCCGACCAGCACCTCCCCCTCCAGCCCGTCCCGGCTCGCCGCCAGGAAGAGCGGGCCGACCTCCGCCTCGATCTTCGCGAGCGCCACCCCGGCCAGTTGCCGGTCGAGCGTCACCGAGGTCAGCAGACGGCGCTCACCGGCGTCGTACACCTGCGCACCCTGCCCGCAGACCGCGAGGCCCTGATAGCCGAGGTCGTCGAGGATGTGCCGGGTCCAGGGGACCGCGCGTCCCGTCACGACGATGTGGGCGGCGCCCGCCGCGGTGGCCGCGGCGAGCGCGTCACGGGTGCGCCCGGAGACCGAGTCGTCGGAGCGCAGGAGCGTGCCGTCGAGGTCGGTCGCGATCAGCCGATAGGCGAAACTCACTTGGCGACCGGCTCCAGCAGCTCCCGGCCCCCCAGGTACGGCCGCAGCACCTCCGGCACCCGCACCGAACCGTCGGCCAGCTGGTGGTTCTCCAGGATCGCCACGATCGTCCGCGGCACCGCGCACAGCGTGCCGTTGAGGGTCGCCAGCGGCTGCACCTTCTTGCCGTCCCGCATCCGCACGGACAGGCGGCGCGCCTGGAAGCCGTCGCAGTTGGAGGCCGAGGTCAGCTCGCGGTACTTGCCCTGGGTCGGGATCCACGCCTCGCAGTCGTACTTGCGGGAGGCGGAGGCGCCCAGGTCGCCCGAGGCGACGTCGATGACCTGGAAGGGCAGCTCCAGGCCGGTGAGCCACTGCTTCTCCCAGTCCAGGAGCCGCTTGTGCTCGTTCTCCGCGTCCTCGGGAGCGACGTAGGAGAACATCTCGACCTTGTCGAACTGGTGGACGCGGAAGATGCCGCGGGTGTCCTTGCCGTAGGTGCCGGCCTCGCGGCGGAAGCACGGCGAGAAGCCCGCGTACCGCAGCGGCAGCTGGTCGGCGTCGATGATCTCGTCCATGTGGTACGCGGCGAGCGGGACCTCGGAGGTGCCGACCAGGTAGTAGTCGTCCTTCTCCAGGTGGTACACGTTCTCCGAGGCCTGGCCGAGGAAGCCGGTGCCCTCCATGGCGCGCGGGCGGACCAGCGCCGGAGTCAGCATCGGGGTGAAGCCGGCCTCGGTGGCCTGGGCGATCGCGGCGTTGACGAGGGCCAGCTCCAGCAGCGCGCCGACGCCCGTGAGGTAGTAGAAGCGCGAGCCCGACACCTTGGCGCCGCGCTCGACGTCGATGGCGCCCAGCGCCTCGCCGAGCTCCAGATGGTCCTTGGGCTCGAAGCCCTCGGCGCCGAAGTCACGGATGGTGCCGTGCGTCTCCAGGACGACGAAGTCCTCCTCGCCGCCCACCGGCACGTCCGGGTGCACGAGGTTGCCGAGCTGGAGGGCGAGGCGCTTGGTCTCGTCGTCGGCCTCGTTCTGCGCGGCCTCGGCGGCCTTGACGTCCGTCTTGAGCTGCTCCGCCTTCCGCAGGAGCTCGGCCCGCTCCTCCGGAGTGGCCTTGGGGATCAGCTTGCCGAGCGACTTCTGCTCGGAGCGCAGCTCGTCGAAGCGGACGCCGGACGACCTGCGCCGCTCGTCGGCAGACAGGAGAGCGTCGACGAGCGCGACGTCCTCTCCACGGGCGCGCTGGGACGCGCGCACACGGTCGGGGTCCTCACGGAGCAGGCGAAGGTCAATCACGCGCTCAAGGCTACCGGGGCCGAGTCACCACTCACGACTCGCTTTTCCGGGGCGCCCCGAACTGTGGCTTACGTTCCGTTATTACGGAATTGCACCCCGTGTCAATAAAAGGTGTCTCAGTCCCTGGGACGGGGCATGCGACGGGCGCGGTGTTGACTGGATTTCCTTGTGGGGAACGGGACTTGGGGCCGCGTCATCCACAGGTGTCCACACCCCTCCAAGAGTTATCCACAGGCTGTGTGGAAGATCTGTGGATGCCGGAATTGATCACTCCGAATAGCGCGGCCGACTCCGAGGATTCCCAGGGCAATCCTCCTTTACGCCCACGTTCGAGTGGAAATGCGTCGCCCCAAAGGATTGCCCGCAGGAAACGAGTGGACGAAGGGTGAACTGCGCGCCGGTGGACGAGTGAGGGTGCTGTAGGGCGATTTGTCGACTGAGGCATGTTGCGGTGTCGACTTGTCCCCAGGTCGAGAGGCCGACCTGTGGATAACTCCTGTGGACAACGATGAACCGCTGGTACGACCAGCGCTCAGAACCGCCCGTCCTGGCACCGCGCCACCCAGTCCGAGGCCGACATGAACGCCTCGTCGGAGGTCCCGGGCCGCGGCGCGCTCACCTCCTCCACGCCCACATCCGCGCGCGGGTACGACCCGAGGAAGCGCACCTCCAGGCAGATCCGCTTCAGCCCCATCAGAGCCTCCGCCACCCGCCGGTCGGAGATATGGCCCTCCGCGTCGATGCAGAAGCAGTAGTTGCCGATGCCGGCGCCGGTGGGCCGGGACTGGAGCAGCATCAGGTTGATGCCCCTCGTCGCGAACTCGCCCAGCAGATCGCGCAGCCCGCCGGGGTGGTCGTCGCGCTGCCACAGCACGACGGAGGTCTTGTCCGCGCCGGTCGGCGCCGCGGGCCGGGCCGGGCGGCCCACCAGGACGAACCGGGTCTGGGCGTTCTCCGCGTCGTGGATCCCGCTCTCCAGGACATCGAGGCCGTACAGGGCGGCGGCGAACTCGCCCGCGAAGGCCGCGTCGTACTGCCCCTCCTGGACCAGGCGGGCGGCGTCCGCGTTCGAGGCGGCCGATTCCCAGTGCGCGTCCGGGAGGTTCTTCTTCAGCCAGTTGCGGACCTGCGGCTGGGCGGCCGGGTGCGCGGAGACCGTCTTGATGTCGGAGAGCTTGGTGCCCGGCCGGACCAGCAGCGCGAAGGTGATCGACAGCAGCACCTCGCGGTAGATCATCAGCGGGGCGCCCGCGACCAGTTCGTCGAGGGTGGTGGTGATCCCGCCCTCGACGGAGTTCTCGATCGGCACGAAGGCGGCCTCGGCCTCACCGGCACGCACCGCGTCGAGCGCGGACTGCACGGACACATACGGGACGAGCTCCCGCGTGGCCGCCTCGGGAAGCGTGCGCAGGGCGGCTTCGGTGAAGGTGCCCTCGGGACCGAGATACGCATAGCTCGCTGGCATGACCTCACCCTAATGGCCTCGGAGGAAGCCCGGCGTACGTGTCTCACGACCGGGTGAACATGCCAGATCTCACCCCTCCAGCAGGGCCTGACCGACGTACTCTCCCTCGGCCGCCCCGCCCGGTACCGCGTACAGGCCGCTCGCCTCGTGGCGGATGAACGCCGACAGTGCGTCGCCGCGGTCGAGCTTGCGCTGGACGGTCACGAAGCCGCGCAGCGGATCGGCCTGCCAGCAGATGAACAGCAGTCCCGCGTCCGGGGTCCCGTCCGCGTCGATGCCGTCGTGGTAGGAGAAGGGCCGTCGCAGCATCGCGGCCCCGCCGTTCTGGTCGGGCCGGGTGATGCGGGCGTGGGCGTTGATCGGGACGACCAGGTTGCCCTGTGCGTCCGTCTTCTCCAGGTCCATCTCGGTGGTCTCGGTGCCCCCGGAGAGCGGCGCCCCGTCCGCCTTGCGGCGCCCGATGACGTCCTCCTGCTCCTTGCCCGAGAGGCGCTCCCAGTCGTCGAGGAGCATCCGGATCCGGCGTACGACGGCGTAGGAGCCGTTCGCCATCCAGGCGGGCTCTCCGGAGGTGGGCACGAAGACCCGCCGGCCGAAGTCGGGCTCGGCCGGCTTCGGGTTGCGGGTGCCGTCGATCTGGCCCATGAGATTGCGGGCCGTCATGGGGTGGGCGGTGGCGCCCGGCGAGCGGTTGAAGCCGTTCATCTGCCAGCGGACGCGGGCCGCGCTCCCGGCGTTCTTCTGGATCGCGCGCAGGGCGTGGAAGGCGACCAGCGCGTCGTTGGCGCCGATCTGCACCCACAGGTCGCCGTTGCTGCGGGACTTGTCCAGGTGGTCGGAGGAGAAGTCGGGCAGCGGGTCCAGTGCGACCGGGCGCTGCTTCTCCAGGCCGGTGCGGGCGAAGAAGCTGTGCCCGAAGCCGAAGGTGACCGTCAGCGAGGAGGGCCCGGCGTCGCGGGCCACATCGGTGTCCTTGGAAGAAGCGGCCTCGCCCGCCATCAGCCGCCGTGCCGTCTCGGACCAGCGGCGCAGCAGCGCGGCGGCCTCCTTGCGGCCCGCGCCCGCCGCCAGGTCGAAGGCGAGGACATGGCCGCGGGCCTGGAGGCCCTGGAGGATGCCGGGCTGGTGTTTCCCGTGAAACATCACCTCGTCCGCGCCCAGCGAGGTGAGCGGGGTCGCCTGCGAGGGCGCGGCGGCATAGCCCACGGCCCCGCCCGCCGCGCCGAGCACGAGCCCGGTGGCACCGGCGGTGCCGAGCAGCTTCCGTCGCGAAAGAGCCTGCGGTGACGCCGGGGAGGAAGCCGGCCCCTCGGCGAGCGGAGTGCGGGCCTCCGGGATGGACTGGTCAGCCATGGTGTTCAGCCGATCTGCGCGTTCTTGGAGACGGTCGTCTGGTCGATGTCGGAGGTCCGCACGGTCACGGTGATCTTCCAGTCGCCGGCCATGGGGAGCTGCACTCCCTTCGCCGACCAGTGGCCGGTCGCGATGCGGTCCGGGACCACGGGCAGCGGCCCGATGTCCTGGGATTCGAGGGTGAAGGCGACCTTCACCTCGGGGATGTCGAAGGCCCGTCCGTTGGGCCGCTGGACGTAGACGTGCATCTCGTTGGCGCCCACGCTCGCGGGGTCGAGTTCGATCCGGACGACGCCCTTGCCGTCCTCGCCGCCGGTGTCGAAGGATATGTCCAGGGTCAGCGCCCCGGAGGCGTCGGTGGACGAGGAGGGGGACGACGAGGATGCAGCGGCCTTGGCGGCGTCCTGTGCCGTACGGCCCGGTTCGGTGGAGGTCAGGGCGGTGGTGACCGCCAGCAGCACGATCGCGACGCCCGCCTCGGCGAGCACCGAGCGGCGCAGTCCGAAGCGGATCGGGTCGGCGTCCCGCAGCCGCTTCTGCCGGGCGGTGTCCATGGCGGCCTGCTGCCGGGCGAGTTGGGCGGCCCGCTTGGGACCACCGGACGCGCCCCGCTTGGAGTCGCCGGAGGCGGTCGCCGCGACGGTCTGCTTCTGAGGCTTCGCCGCCACCGTGTCCGTCAGCCGCGCCGTCCACCGCCGCGAGATCCAGGCGACGCCGACGAGCAGCGCCACCAGGCCGATCTTGATGAGCAGCAGCTGCCCGTAGCGGGTCTCGGTGAACGCCGACCAGGAGCCGAGCTGACGCCAGGACTGGTAGATCCCGGTCACCACGAGCGTGACCACGCTGCCGAACGCGAGCGCCGAGAACCGGCGTACGGCCGTTGTGTCCACCGAGGTCCCGGGCGAGCGGTACAGGGCGAGGAGCAGGGCGGTGAGCCCGCCGAGCCAGGCGGCGACGGCGAGCAGATGGACCACGGCGACCGGCATCGCGATCCCGGGCTGGAGGCCGGCGGAGGCGTGCTCCGACATGGCCCAGCTCGCCGCGAGCCCGGCCGCCACGACGGTCCCGCCGATCGTGAGCCCGAAGGTGAGGTCCCGCTTCTCCTGGTCCTCACGCTTGTCATAGGCGCCGAAGAGCACCGCGATGAACAGCGCCGCCGCGGCCACCAGCAGGAGCCGGGAGACGAGGGCCGCGCCGGTCTTCGTTTCGAGGACGTCTGCGAGCAGGTTCAGGTCGAAGAAGTCGCCGACCTTGCCGGAGCCGGTGTAGGAGCCGCGCATGAGCAGCAGCGCCAGGGTGGCCGCGGTGAGCGTGAGCCAGCCGGAGACGACGAGCCGCTGCACGGCCCGCACCCCGGACCCGCGCTGCCAGCAGGCGAGGACGAAGGCGGCGCCGCCGACCATGACGACGAAGCCCGCGTAGGAGAGGTAGCGCCCCAGGCCGTACAGGACGCCGACGACCCCGCCGCCCGCGCTCGGGCCGGAGGCGGACACGGAGGTCGCCGAGGGGGTGCCGACGGAGAAGGTGAAGCCGCCCGAGATGGGGTGGCTGTCGTCCGAGACGACCTGGTAGGAGACGGTGTAGGTGCCGTCCGCCAGGCCGCTGTCCAGCTGTACGGCGACCGTCGCGCCGCTCACGTTGGACGGCTCGCCGGAGTCGACGCGCTTGCCGTCCGGGGCGAGGACGCGGACCGAGTCGTCGGAGAGTGCGACGCCTTCGGAGAAGGTCAGCGAGACCCGGCCCGGGGCCTGGTCGACCACCGCCCCCTGCTGAGGGTCGCTGCCGGACAGCGTGGCATGCGCGGAGGCCGGTCCGGCCCCGGCGAGGAGCAGGCCGGCGGCGGCCAGCATGAGCAGCAGCAGGGTCCGGACGCGGGGGGCGATGGTCTGTGTCACGGCGGTCTCTCCCTCAGTGGCCGGTCTTCGGGTTGTACGTCGCCGACTTCACCGGCATCTTCACCGTGACCGTGCCGGACTCGGCGAAGTGCAGCTTCACGGACACCATCTCGCCCTGCTTCGGCTTGCGCTTCAGCTTCTCGAACATCAGGTGGTTGCCACTGCTTTTGAACACGAGTTGACCGCGGGCGGGGACATCGAGGGACTCCACCTGCACCATCGCCTCTTTGACCTCGGTGTGGAGGGTTACTTCGCCGACATCGCTGGTGACCGAGGTCAGCTCGTCCTTCGTATCACCCTTGTTGGTGACCGTCAGGAAGCCGGCCGCCATGGAGTCGGAGACCGGCTGCGGCATGTAGGTGCCGCTGACGGACAGTTCGGCCTTGGAGGCCTCGGAGCCGCAGCCCGCGAGGATCAGGGCTCCGGTCAGCACCGCGACGGGCGCGACGAGACGCCTCACGGCTTCTCCCCCTTGATCAGCTTGGGAAGGTCCTTGGTGTAGTCGTCGACGGTGGCGTCCTCGGTGTACAGGACGTATCCGCCGTCGGTCTTCGGCGAGAACGCGACGACCTGAGTGCCGTGGGTGGAGACCATCTTGCCGTTCTTGTCCTTGTACGGCGGCTCGATGGTGATGCCGACGCTGCGGGCGCCGGCCTGGATGGTGTCGAAGTCGCCGGTCAGGCCGACGACCTGGGAGTCGATGCCCCTGAGCCACTTGCCGAGCGCGGACGCCGTGTCCCGCTCGGGGTCGGTGGTGACGAACACGACGCGCAGCTCGTCCTGTTCGGCCTTGGTCAGCTGCTTCTTGGCGACGGCGACGTTGTTCATCGTCAGCGGGCAGACGTCGGGGCAGTTGGTGTAGCCGAAGTAGATCAGGGTCGGCTTGCCCGCGGTCTCCTTGCGGAGGTCGTACTCCTTGCCGTTGGTGTCGGTGAGGACCAGGTCCGGCTTCTCGAACGGCTTGTCGAGGACAATGGCGGCCTTCTCGGAGCCGGTTTCCTCGGAGACCACGGTGACGGGAGACGCGTTGTCGTCACCGCTGCTGCAGGCGGAGAGGGTCAGGGTGGCGGCGGCGAGCAGGGCGGCCGCCGCGAATTTCTTGGTGCGCATGGCGATGTTTCCCGGAGGTGAAGGGTCGGAGCGCGCGGCGGGCGGCAGAGCCCGGCGCGTGCCCAGGACTAGGCGTTGGTACGTCGACGGTCGGCGAGCACACCGTAGGACACGCCGATCGCGCCGACGACGATGCCCACGACGCCCAGGACGCGGGCGGTGGTGTCACCGCTGTCGGAGTCGGCGTCGTCGGCGGTGGTGGTCGCGGCGGCCGGGGAGGCGTCGTCGGAGGGCTCCGCGTTCGCTGCGGAGCCGTGGTGGCCGCCCTCCGAGGCCTCGGAGAGAGCCAGCACGGGCGCCCCCCTACCGGAATCCGAGGTGGAACTCCCAGCGGCGGTCGGGTCGCGTCAGGCGGCGAGCGCGAGGGCGCGGGCGGCGGCGGGCGGGCCGCGGCGGATCACCGAGTGCTGGAGCGCGATGGCGTGGAGCCGGGGCGGTGCGAGCTGAGCGGTGCGCGGCAGGCGAGGGCCGAGCTCGGGCATGCGCGGCAGCCCGACGCGGACCAGGGCGAGGGCCGCGCGCAGCGACCGTACGAGCGCGCCTTCGGCGACGGAGACCGACAGTGCGACGAGTCGCCCGAGGGCCAGGTCACCGCGGCGCAGCAGCCAGCCCGCGGCCACGGCCGCCAGCAGGTGGGCCAGCAGCATCGGCAGGGACGGCAGCAGCGACGCGGACTGGGTGACGGACTCCGACTGGTGGTGCGGGGCGGCGGAGGCCGGCCGGAGCCGGGCCTCGGTGAGGATCCGGTGGGCCTGGGCGGGGCTGATGGCCGACGCCGTGGTCCCGCACACGAGCCGCGCGGCCTGGGCGACGTGCGAGGCGTCGGAGGCGGTGGCGGTCGTGGTGGCGCCGGTGCCGTGCTGGGCGAGGCCGAACAGCGCGTGCAGGGCGGTCTGGCCGAGCGCGAGCAGCGCCGCGATGCCGGGGAGCGAGCGCTCGCGTCCGGCGAGCGGTACGGCGACCGCGAGGACCACGAGGAATCCCGCACCCAGGGTCCACAGGGGGATCGAGGCGCAGGAGCCGAGTGCGTGCCCGCCCGCGGCCAGCACGACACAGACCGCGGCGAACACCGCGGCCCGCAGGATCCGGACGTCGCGTCCGGCACGCGCCGTGCGCTGGTGGGGGGCACTCATGGCGGCCCAATCATCGCACTGGCCTTACGGCGCCCATACCGCAGGTCCGCAAGGCGACCTACGGGCGGAAGATCCCCCTCTGGCCTGAACCGCCCTCACATACACCGTCGGCGGCTGCAGGCGCATCGCCCATATGGGCGGTATCACGTCAACGATGTGCTTACACCCCGGTGCTCGCGGCAATACGTAACGGTATGTCGAGCCGCGGCCGGGAGGCTGGAGCATGAGCATCTGGTGGTCACTCCATTTGCGGCGGGAAGCTGCGAGCGTGCCGCTCGCCCGGAGGCTGTTGCTCGGCACCATGGAGAGCGCGGGCGTGGACCCGGACGTGTCCTACGACCTCTCCATCGCGCTCAGCGAGGCCTGTGCGAACGCCGTGGAGCACGGCGGGGACACCGCCCTCGACGGCGGCTCCCAGGCCTACCGCGTCACCGCCTACCTCGACGGGGAGACCTGCCGGATCGAGGTCGCCGATTCCGGTCCCGGCTTCGGCGGTACGGGCCGGGGCTCGCGTCCGATGTCCATGGAGGCCGAGAGCGGCCGGGGGCTGTATCTGATCCAGGAGCTCGCGGACCACGTCCACATCGGCAACAAGCCGGGGCAGGGCGGCGCCGTGGTGAGCTTCGACAAGATCCTCAAGTGGCGGAAGGACGCCTCGCCTTTGCTGGCGGTGTAGTGCGGCGCGTCACATTCCGCGGCCCATTCGGGAAAGCGGCACCGAGGTATGTGAAAAGCGGATCAGAAAAACGCGCGGTAACCCCGCCATGGCCGAAAGTGGAGGTGTGAAATCCGCCTTTATCGGCGGCCAGAATCAGCCACACAGTAGACTCAAAGGTTTCTCGAAGCTCCCTCAAGACCTGGTGTTCTGTGACTCGAAGGCCCGGGGCTGACGGTTTCCAGCCATCCTTGACGAACCTTTTGCTTGACTGGTTATTGCCCTTCGTAGAGCCTCGTGATTCATGACGATAGGTCGCCGAAAGCGTCAACTTGAAGAGTTGTCTCACTTTCTACGGACCCGGCGAATGCGACTGTCCCCGGCGGAAGTCGGGCTCAGCGCGTCGGGTCGCCGGCGTACTCCCGGACTGCGCAGGGAGGAAGTCGCCGTCCTCGCCGGGGTCGGCACGTCCTGGTACACCTGGCTGGAACAAGGAAGGGACATCAACGTCTCGGAATCGGTGCTCGGCGCGATCAGCGGAGCGCTACGGCTCAACCCCGCCGAGGAGATCTACCTGCACCGGCTGGCGGGACTGAAGACGCCGGACGTCGACCAGCGGCCCGACAGCGGTCCCGCCGACCCCGAGCGTCTCGCGGAGATCGTGAACCACTGGTTTCCCAACCCGGCGCTCGTACGGGACCGCTCCTGGAACATCCTGGCCGCCAACTCGGCCGTACCGGAGTTCCTGGGCTTCGGGGGACCCGGCGGGAACATCCTGGTGGAGTTCTTCACCGACGAGAGCTGCCGCCGCCGTTACGCACACGCCGACGCGCTCGCCCGCAGCACGGTCGCCCGCTACCGCGCGGACGTGGCCGACTGCTTCGGCCGCCCCGAGGTCGAGCGCATCCTCGACGAGCTCACCGACAGGAGCCCGGAGTTCGCCCGGCTGTGGGGCAGCCACGAAGTGCTGGAACCGTCCAGAAGCCGAACCAAGGAGATCAGCCACGACACCGTCGGAGCGCTCAGCTTCGACGTGCACGAATGGGAACTCGCCGCCGACCACGAGGTCCAGCTGGTCCTGCACATGCCGACGGTGCAGGAGACGCGGGACAAACTGGACGCCTTCTTCGCCGCGGCCGGTCCGGACGATCCGGACCGGCCGGGCGAGGACGGTGACCCAGAAGGAGGGGCTGACGACGATCAGCTGCCGTCGAAGGCCATCGCCGCCGCGTAGGAGTCCTCGAAGGTCTGATAACGCTGGATGAGGCCGTCGCGGACCGTGATCCGGATCGCGAAGGGGCCCGAGAACGACTTGCCGGTCGAGATCACCTTGTGGGTGAACTCCCCGAGGACGAAGGCGTCCTCACCGTCCACGGCGATGCGTTCGACATCGAAGTGCTGGGTGTCCACCGCGGCCACGAACCGCTGGAAATAGCCCTCCACCTCATGGCGGCCGACGAGGTGCCCCGTCCACGGGACGACGGGGGCGCCCGCCACCACCAGATCCGCCTCCTCGGCGAACAGCTCCGGCAGCCCGGGCAGATCGTCCACCCCGAAGCGGCCGAAGAACTCCTGGACGACCTCTGTGGTGTTCCGCGTCATGCGCTGTGTCCTTCCCTGGTGAGCGTGCCGGCCGGGGCCAGCGTGGCCAGATGGCCATGGATACGGTCGAGTTCTGCGGTCGTGTCCTGAGCGGCGACGTAGTGGTCCGGGCGGACCAGGACGGCGGAGAACCGCCGGCCCGGCGCCGAACGGACCGTCACCAGATCGCGGTACGTCTCCTCCAGCTCCGCCAGCCGGGGCGGGCGGGGGCCGGTGACGAGGAGCGTGTAGCGGTCGACGGGGAGCGACTCGCGCAGCGCCGCGTCCGCGACCAGATGGCCGTTGCGCGGGCGCGGCCGCCGCAGCCGTCCGCCCTGCTCCTCGTCGACGGCGGGTCCCGCCGGGTAGTGGTTGGTCAGACCGGCCAGCCAGGGCGAGTAGAACCGGTCGAAGACGCCGGAGCGTTCGGCGAGCCGGGCGGAGACATCGCGCAGCACGATCTGCCAGCGCTTGGCGAGCATCCACGCCTTCGTCTGCACCTCGGCCTGCTTCACCACCCCCTCGGCGACCGCGGCGCGCTCGCTGCCGTAGCTGTCCAGCAGCCCCGGCGCGGCCGCGCCGCGGTGCACCAGCGCCAGCTTCCAGGCGAGGTTGTGGGCGTCGGTCACCCCGGTGTTCAGGCCCTGGCCGCCCGCGGGGCTGTGGATGTGCGCGGCGTCGCCCGCGAGGAAGACGCGTCCGGCGCGGAACCGCTCGGCGTGCCGGGCGTGGATGCTGAACGTGGTCTGCCAGGAGACGTCGTACAGCTTCAGGCCGCCGGGGCCCCGCTTGTCGACGAAGTCCTGGAGGACCTCCTCGGTGAGGTCCTCGGGGCGCATACCGGGCGGGCCCGCGGTGAAGACGCGGAAGCGGCCGTTGTAGAGCGGGACCAGCACCATGATCCCGTTCTTGGTGCAGTAGTAGTGCACGGCGTCGCGCTGGAGGTCCCCGTCGATCTCGGTGTCGGCGAGGATGAAGACGTTCGGGTAGGTGGCGCCCTTGAACTCGATGCCCAGCGACTTTCGGACGGTGCTGCTCGCTCCGTCGCCGCCGATGACGTAGGCGAACTCCTCGGTGGTCTCGGTACCGTCCGGGGCGCGCAGGGTGGCCAGCACCCCGTCCGGGTCCTGGCTCAGCCGGGTCAGCTCGGTGCGCCACTCGACCTTTCCGCCGGCCTCCGTGAAGGCCTCGCGGAGCAGTTCCTCGACGTCCGGCTGGATGATCACCATGGGACGGGTGCGGTCGCCGAAGACGATGTCGCAGATCGGGTCGGTGCCGGAGTTGTAGCGGAAGGAGTGCACGGGCAGCCCGTGCTTGTCGATGTAGGCGGCGGCGCCGAGCCCGCGGAACACCTCCAGGGTGCGCGGCCACACCATCAGCGCCTTGGTCAGGGGGCTTGGCCCTTCGGTCCGGTCGACCAGGCGCACCGGGGTGCCCCGGCGGGCCAGTTCGGCCGCGGCGGTCAGGCCCACCGGCCCCGCGCCGACGACCAGCACCGCCCTGTCATCGGGGGTGCTCCTGTCGGATGTGCTCATGAGGTCTCTCCCATCGTGATCGGTTCCCGGGTGTCGCGGTCGGCGGCTGCGGCCTTGCCGGCCGGGGCGGGGCGCAGCATCCGCATGATCAGCGGGGCGCCCAGCGCGCACACGGCGGCGAGCAGCCACAGCACGGTGTGCAGGGCGTCGGTGTAGGCGCCGGAGACGAACGCCGTGAAGTCGGCTCGCTGTTCGGCGGGCACCTGATCCGCCGCGGCACTGATCTCGCCCTGCACGACCCGGTTGGCGAGGTCGTCGACGCTCCCCTCCCAGCCCTGCAGATTGCGCTGCGTGAGGCTGACCAGCACCGAGCCCATACCGGCGATGGCGACGGCCTCGCCGGTCAGCCGCATGGTGTTGAACAGCCCGGCCGCCATACCCGCCCGGCTCGCGTCCACGGAGCCGATCGCGGCGCCGTCGAGCAGACCGAAGGAGATGCCGACGCCGGTTCCGATGACGAGCAGCGGCCCGGCGAGCACGGCTGTCGTGGAGTTCTGGTCGAGGACGGTCAGCCAGGCCGCGCCGCCCGCCACCAGCAGCAGGCTGACCCCGAGCAGCACCGAGGTGCTGACCTTGCGGGCGAGCACCCCGCTGATCACGGGCAGCGCCAGCACCGGGCCGCTGAGCAGCAGCATCGTCAGACCGGCTCGCGAGGAGCTCATGCCGTTCACGCCGATGAAGAACGACGGCAGGAAGACCAGCAGGCACACGAACCCGAAGGCCAGCAGCACCGGCATCAGGCTGATCGCGGCGAACTTGGGCTCGCGCAGCAGCGACAGCTCCAGCATCGGCCGCGCCCGCCGCTTCTCGATCCGCACGAACGACACCATCAATGCGACGGCCAGCACCGCGAGCGCCAGCACCACCGGGTGCGCCCAGCCGAGTTGCGGCCCCTCGACCAGGGCGAGGGTGAAGGCGAACAGGGCGCCGCTGAAGGTGGTCGCGCCGGCGTAGTCGACGCCGGAGGCCTCCGGGTCGCGGGACTCGGCCAGCGCCGGGCGCAGCAGCAGTACGGCCGCGGCGACGGCGGCATGGGCGAGGAACACCGAGCGCCAGCCCCAGGCCCCGACGAGCAGCCCCGACAGGGAGGGGCCGAGGGCGAGGCCGAGCCCGAAGGAGGAGCCGAGGAAGCCGAACGCCTTCGCGCGCGCGGGGCCTTCGTAGGCCTGGGCGAGCAGCGCCGTCGCCGCGGTGAGCACCATCGCCGCGCCGACGCCGGCGGCGCCGCGCAGCACATCGATCAGCACGACCTCGGAGACGAGCGCCGAACCGGCCGTGCACAGCACGAAGACGACGAGGCCGAGCGTGAACATCCGCCGCCGGCCGAGCAGATCGGCGAGCGAGCCCGCGACCAGCATCACGCTGGCGAAGGTGAGGTTGTAGGCGTTGACGACCCACTGCACGGTCACCAGCGAGGCGTCCAGATCACTGCCGAGGTCGGGCAGGGCGACGGAGGTTCCGGTCAGGGAGGCGGGGAGCAGTCCGCAGGAGACACAGACCGCGATGAGGGTGAGAAGGGGACGGGAACGTGCGGCACCCGTCGGAGGAGTGGACACGAGAACTCCAGGGTTCGTATGGGGAGGGATTCGCTACGGCCGCGGGGTGCGCGCTTGTTCCACGGCCCACAGCACCAGCACGAGCGCGGCCAGGCCGCCCCCGGCCGCGCACACTCCGGCCCACCCGGCGGCGGAGTGCACGGCGCCCGAGAGCGCCGAACCCGCCGCGCCGCCCAGGAAGTAGGCGGTCATGTAGGCCATCGTGATCCGGCTGCGGACCTCGGGGCGCAGCCGGTACAGCACACCGAGGTTGGTCACCTGAGCGCCCTGCACACCGAAGTCGAGCAGCAGCACACCGAGCACCAGGCACACCAGCAGCCGGCCGCCGTCGAGGGCGAGCAGCCCCCAGGCGGCCAGGTTCGCGACGTACAGCAGGGTCGAGGCCAGCCGGTCCCGGCCGCGGTCGACCAGCGGCCCCATGAACCGCGCGGCCAGCGCCCCGGCCGCCCCGAGCAGCCCGAACGCGCCGATCAGGGCTTCGCCGTACGAGTAGGGCGGCTCGGCGAGCAGGAAGGCCGCCGAGGTCCAGAAGACGCTGAAGGAGGCGAAGGTGAGGAAGCCGTACAGGCAGCGCAGCCTCAGCAGCGGTTCCTGGGCGACCACCGACGCGACCGAGCGCAGCAGGGTGAAGTAGCCGAGCCGTTCGGCCGGTTCGAGGTCGGGCAGCAGCCGCCACAGCAGCGCCGCGAGCACCAGCATCCCCACTGCCGCGACCGCGAACACCGAGCGCCAGCTGCCGGTCCACTGGGCCAGCAGGCCCGCGCCGGTGCGGGCGAGGAGCACGCCGAGCAGGACCCCGCTGAGCATCCGTCCGGTGACCCGGCCGCGCTGCTCGGGCCGGGCGAGGGCGGCGGCGAACGCCACCAGGAGCGGGGCGCCCACCGCCGTCACCGCCATCAGACCGGACAGCACGACCAGCGCGGTGACCGTGGGGGCGGCGGCCGAGGCGGCCTGCCCGACCGCGGTCACCAGCAGCAGCGCCACCAGCAGCCGGCGCCGGTTCACCGTGTCGCCGAGCGGCACCAGGAGGGCGAGGCCCAGGGTGTACCCGGCGGTGGAGGCCGTGACCACCAGCGACGCGGCGGTGCTGCCGACGCCGAAGGCAGAGGCGATCGAGGTGAGCAGCGGATGCGCGTAGTAGATGTTGGCCACGGCCATCCCGGCGGCCACGGCCAACACCGTGACCAGCCGGTCCGGCAGACCGCCCGCCGGGCGCAGCGCCCCGGCGCGGGCCTTGGTACGGGCTCCCGCCGAGGGGACGCCCCCATCGCCGCCGCTCGACTCGATTGCCATGTGCCGTCCCTTCCGGCCGACCTGAACCGCCGGACTGGGCTTGGCGACGCGGCGTCCGGCCGGACTGTTCGCGGCGAGGGGCGACGTCATGGGACGAGCACGATCTTTCCGGTGGTGCGGCCCGCCTCGCCGTACTCGTGTGCCTTCGCGGCCTCGGCCAGCTTGAACACCTGGTCCACGCGCACCTTCAGCCGTCCCGCCTCTACCAGCGCGGCGAGCGCTTCGAGCCCGGCGTGGTCGGGCTCGACCAGGAAGCCCGTCACGCGTACGCCCAGACTGGCGGCGTGGGTGGCGAGCTCGGGGCTGACGTGTCCGATCACGGTGATCAGCAGTCCGCCGGGGCGCAGGGTGCGCAGCAGCTCGAAGCTGTGCTCCCCGCCGAGCAGATCGAGGACGACGTCCTGCCCGGTGACCATGTGGTGGAGGGGGCCGGCCGTGTAGTCGACCGGGTGGTCCACGCCGACCTCGCGCAGGAAGTCGTGCTTCTCGGCGCGGGCCGTGCCGGTGACCTCGGCGTCGTGGGCCCGGGCGATCTGGGCGGCCAGGTGGCCGACGCCGCCCGCCGCCGCGGTGACGAGCACCTTGTCGCCCTGCCGGATCCGGGCGGTCTCCACCAGCGTCTGCCAGCCGGTGAGCCCCGCCAGCGGCAGCGCGGCCGCCTCCTCGAAGCTCAGCCCCACCGGTTTCCGGGCGAACTGCCGGGAGGGCGCGGTCACATACTCGGCGTAGGTGCCGCCCGGGCGAGGGAAGCCGATGAGGCCGAACACCTCGTCGCCGGGTTCGAACCGGGTCACCCGGGGCCCGGACTCCACGACTCCGGCGACGTCCCAGCCCTGCACGAACGGCGGGGCGCCGAGCGCGCCGGGCGGGAAGACTCCCGCGCGGATCTTCCAGTCGACGGGGTTGACGCCCGCCGCCTCGACGCGGACCAGCACCTCGGTGGGCAGCGGTGCGGGGCGGTCGACCTCGGTCAGGCGCAGCATGTCCGGGGCGCCGGACCCGGTGGTGACGACGGCTTTCACCGGCCGCTCCGCTCGTCGAGGTAGGCGGCCCACTCGGACAGCTTCTGGCCGAGGACGAGGTCGCCCTCCGGCACCTCGATGCCGTACTCGCGCTGGATGAACAGGGCGATCTCGATCAGCGTGAGCGAGTCCAGCGAGAGGTCCTCCAGGGTCCGCTCCGGGTCGATCTCCTCGATGGGGATCTCGGCCTTCTCGGCTATGAACGCGACCAGTCCGGGATATGCCGTGACAGGCATCTCGTACTCCCTCCTCGGAGCCGGGCTCCGGGGCTTGCGTGGATCGGTGAGGCGGGGGTGAGGTGTGCGGGGTGCGGGCGCCGGTCCGGATCAGGCGGCGGCGGAGCGCGGCAGTCCGGTGTACTGGAGGCCCTCGGGCCAGGTCAGAGTGATCGCGCCCCAGGTGGTGCCGGCGCCGAAGGCGGTCAGGAGCACCTTGTCCCCGGCCCGCAGCCGCCCTTCGCCGTGCGCGTCGTCCAGGGCCAGCGGGATCGACGCGGCGGCCGTGTTCCCGGTGTGCCCGATGTTCACGTAGGCCCGCTCCTGGCCGATGCCGAGCTGTTCGGCGACGGCGTGCAGGATGCGGACGTTGGCCTGGTGGCCGACGAGGAGGTCCACGTCGGCGGTGGACCAGCCGGTGCGGTCGAGGACGGTCCGGGAGGCCTCCGTCATGCGCAGCACCGCGTTCTTGAACACCTCGCCGCCGCGCATGGTCAGGTACTGGTCCTCGCGCAGCGCCGCGCTGTGGTGACTGCGCTGCCGGGAGCCGCCGGCCGCCACCCGGATCAGATCGGCCTGCAGCCCGTCACTGGCGAGTTCGGTACGGCGCAGCGCGCCCGGTTCGTCGGCCCGTCCCGCGCGCAGCACCACCGCTCCGGCGCCGTCCGCGAAGATCGGCGCGGTGTTGCGGTCGTAGGGGTCGACGATGGTGGTGAAGGCGTCGGCGCCGACCACCAGGACGCTGTCCGCCACCGAGGAGGCGATCAGACCGGCGCCGGTGGCCAGGGCGTACAGGAACCCCGAGCACACGGCCCCGACGTCGAAGGCGGGCACGGTGCCGAGCCCGAGGCCCGCGGCGACGGTCGGGCCGGTCGCCGGGCACGGGTGGTCCGGAGTGGCGGTGGCCAGCACCACGGCCCCGACGTCCGGCTCGCCCGCCGAGTCCAGTGCCCGCCGTCCGGCCTCGATGGCGAGGTCGCTGGTGGCGGTGCCGGGGTCGACGATCCGCCGCTCGGCGATACCGGTCCGGGTGCGGATCCACTCGTCGGAGGTGTCCATCCGGGCGGTCAGATCATGGTTGGTCACCACCCGGGGCGGCAGTGCGGAGCCGAGGCCCGCGAGAACGGCGGTCCGTGCGGTCATCGCACGATCACCGACGCCCGGTCGGACTCGGTGCGCATGTCGAGGGCCTCGTACTCGGCCTGCGCCTTCGCGATGGCCTCCTCCGGCGACATCAGCGCCGGCAGGTCGAAGAGCCGGGCGATCTCCACCAGCCGCTCCTCGACGGTGCCGCCCACCACATGGGCGGGGATGCCGAGTTCGGCCGCGACCTCCAGCAGCCGCTCGTCGGCCATGGAACGGAACCGCTCGTTGACGGGGCGGTGCCCGTCGGCGGCCAGCGCCAGCTCGTTGGGAAGGTGCACGAAGACGTCGTACGTCTGCTTCACATGCTGCTTGAAGGCGATGCCCAGTTGCTCCATGACCGCGTCGAACACCCGGATGTCCGCGGTGCGTTCGACGCTCTCCAGCTCGCTGAGGTGCACGGAGTCGTTGGGGTTGATGCCGACGACGACCCGCACCGCGCCGTAGATCCACTCCTGCAGCGAGGAGCCGTCGGAGATGAACGAGCCCTCGAAGCGGCTCTCGTGCACGGCCCGGTCCACATGGCGGCGGACGATCAGCTGGACCAGCTCGGCCGCGGTGCACTGCTCCAGGGTCTTGCCCGGCACGGCCTCGGGCAGCAGCTCCCGCATGGTGCGGGCACGGGTGCGCGGAATTCCCACGTAATGCGCGAGAGCGTACGAGGTGAGGGTCTTTCCGGAGGAATACGTGCCGGATATGGCGATACGCATGACAGGCTCCAGTCGAGAAAGCGTCGGAGGAAAGGGAATTCAGTCGGGCAGCCGGTGCGCGACAGAGCAGCGCACGGTGTTTCCGGCAAGGCGTCCGACGATGTCGGCGGCCCGCCAGATCTCTTCGTCCCGCCGAAGCAACGTGCTGTTTTCCAGCCGTACATCGAGCGGGGTCTCGTAGCGGATGGGATCGGGTTCCGCGCTCGCCTGGAGGGCGGTCGTGCGCATCCACAGCGTGTTGCTGGCGCCCCGGGAGATCCCGTCGGTCTCGTACAGCAGGATCTGGCCGAGCTGAAGGCTGGTCACGAAGGTGTCGATCAGCCCGACGAAGGGCTGGTACAGGCCCTCGGTGCCCTCGGTGGCGAGCACGGTGCCGGGCTCCTGGGCCACGTCCACCACCGCGTGCGCGCGGGCCTCGGCCACCCGGACCGCGACCTTGCGCACGCTCTGCGTCCGGGCCGCGAAACCGGTGCCGTAGTACTGCCGCTCCACCGGCCCGAGCAGCTCCGCCGGGCCGGTGTACGTGGCCGCGGAGGCGCCGCCGGCAGTGGGCCCCGGCAGCGGATGGCGCAGGTCGGTGCGGACCCGCATCGCGCCGACCATGGTCTGCAGCCGCGACAGCGCCTCGCCCTCACGGTCCGGGACCGGCACCGCGAGCACGGTGGTGCGCACCGGAAGACCGGTCAGCTCCTCGTCGGGCCCGGTGCCCGCCTTGATCCGCACCGACAGCACCCGGCCCGCGCGCCGGCTCACCGGGCCGAGGCCGAGCGCGTGGGTGAGGGCCGTCTCGCTCATGTGCACGGCGATGATCAGGCCGTCGACGGTGCTCAGATGGGGGCGCAGGTCGCCGCGCTTGTTGGCCTTGGTCGACCAGTCGGCCGGGTAGACGACGTCGAGCCGGGTGCCGAGCTCGGTGGGCAGATCCCGGCCGCCGGTCATCTCGATCTTGTCGTAGCGGTACTGCACACGCCGGAAACCGGAACCGAAGAACCGCTTTTCGCCGGGCCCCAGATAGTCGTCGACCGAGTCGAGGAGTAATTCCTTGGCAGGCAGTATTCCAGACAAAGCTAACTCCCTTGTGTCGGGCCCAGCGGGGCGGTTTCTCGGTGTGCTTCCCGGTGGGCTCGAAGCTAGCCGAAATCTTTCGCCGCAACGAGAGTCGGCTCATGCGGTTACTGCCAACACCACCCTGGACACCACCAGTTGCCGCCCTTTTCCCGACCCCCGGAACTGACTAGCGTCCGAGGTGTTCGCGGACACGGATTCCAGTGCCGCACACGGGGAGGCAGCCATGTCCGACATCACGCTCGGCCCCTGGGTCGTGACGCCCGAGTTCAGCCATCAGCAGCTCGTCTCGAAGATGGGGATCGAGCTGGTGCGCTGCGAGCCGGGACTGGTCATCGGCACCATGCCCGTGGACGGCAACCGCCAGCCCGTCGGCATCATGCACGGCGGCGCCAACGCCGTACTGGCGGAGACCCTGGGGTCCCTCGCCGCGTTCCTGCACACCGGACCCGGCGGCCACGCGGTCGGCCTGGACCTGTCCTGCACCCACCACCGCTGGGTGGCCGGCGGCACGGTGACCGGTGAAGCCCGCCCCCTGCACGAGGGCCGCACCACCGCCACCTACGAGATCGTCATCACCGACAGCTCCGGCAGACGCACCTGCACCGCTCGACTGACCTGCGCCATCAGTGTCCGCGCCCGCTCCCGCGGCGTTCTGCGCACGGCGTGAGGGATCCGGGGTCCCCCCGCAATCACCATCGAAGAGAGGCCAACACCCCATGTGCCACAGCACCGACAGCAGGCCCCCCGCCGTCGAGAACCCCGGCAGCGTGGCCGAGGAGGGGCTGATCGAGCTGACCTCCCAGGACGGGACGGCGTTCAGCGCCTTCCACGCGCAGCCGGGTGAGCCCAACGGACGCGGCGTGGTGATCCTTCCGGACATCCGCGGCGTGCACGCCTACTACCAGGAGCTGGCCCGCCGGTTCGCCGAGGCCGGGTTCGCCGCCGTCGTGCTCGACTACTACGGGCGCACCGCCGGACTCGGGCCGCGCGACGACGAGTTCGAGTGGCAGCCGCACTTCAAGCAGCTGGTCCCGGACAGCGTGGCCGACGACGCCCGCGCCGCGGTCGCCTGTCTGACCGAGAAGAACCCCGGCGTCACCGTCTTCTCGGTCGGCTTCTGCCTCGGCGGCGGCCACTCCTGGCGGCTCGCGGGCAGCGGCCTCGAACTGGCCGGATCCATCGGCTTCTACGGCCTTCCCGGCCTCGCCGAGGACCGCCTCAAGGACATCTCCGCCCCGCTGCTCCTCCTTCTCGCCGGCGACGACGTCGCCACCACCCAGGAGGACTTCGCCGCCTTCCGCGGCAAGCTGGACGACGCGGGCAAGCCGTACGAGTACAAGATCTACGACGGTGCCCCGCACTCCTTCTTCGACGGCGGCGCCCCGGAGTGGAAGGACATCAGCGCCGACGCCTGGCAGCGCCTCCTGGACTTCACCGCGCGCCACGCGGAGCCCGCCGTATGACCCGCGACATCCGCGACGAACAAAAGGGCAACCCCCGCTTCGAGCGCGGCCACGCCAAGCTCCTCGAACTCGGCGACTCGGGTGACGCGATCTTCACGGCGCTCGCCGACGTGGCGCCCGACATGGGCCGCTACGTCGCCGAGTTCGTCTTCGGGGATCTGTACGGCCGGGGCGGACTCGACGACCGGCAGCGGCAGTTGGTCACGCTGTCGCTGCTCACCGCTCTCGGCGACACCGAGCGCCAGTTCGCCTTCCATCTGAACCTGGCCCTGAACGCGGGCGTCACCCCGCAGGAGGTGGTGGACGCCCTGGTGCACGGCCTGGCCTTCGTCGGCTTCCCGCGCACCTTCAACAGCCTCAGCACGGCGAAGCGGGTGTTCGCCGAGCGGGGCCTGCTGCCGGTGGCCGAAGCTCCCGTAGCCGCCGAGGCGGCGGCGACGGCCTGACCGCTCCCGCCCCGCGCGTGCCCTCGACCCCCCGTCGGCCGCGCGGGGCGGGACACCCATTTCACCCAGGAGGGAACCGCCTTGCGACGACGTACAGCCGCGTTCTTCGACGTCGACGGCACCGTCATCAACGTCACCAGCATGTTCCGGTTCCTGGAGTTCCGGCTGGCCGCCGAGGGGCATCCGCCGTCGGCGTACCGCTACGAGCGCCAGCGGCTGAAGGCCATGACGGCCGCCGGGGTCCCGCGCGCCGAGACGAACCGCGCCTACTTCGCCTCCTACGCCGGAGCGGACGTACGCGCCGTCGCCGCACTGGCCGAGCAGTGGTTCCGGGCCGAGCTGGACCAGGGCGCCTTCTTCAACGAGCACGTGGTCGCCGCCCTGCGCCGGCATCAGCGCGCGGGGGACCTGGTGGTGCTGGTCTCGGGTTCGTTCCGGGCCTGCCTGGCCCCCGTCGCCCGGCACCTCGACGCGGACATCGTCGTGTGCTCGGATCCGGAGACGGCGCACGGCATGTACACCGGTCAGGTGGAACGCCCGATGATCGGCGAGGCGAAGGCGGACGCGGTCCGCGCCCTCGCGACCACGGGCAGGCTGGACCTGGCTGCATCCACGTCGTACGGCGACCACAGCTCCGACCTGCCGCTGCTGCGCATGACCGGCCGGGCGGTCGTGGTCGGCGACGACCCGGAGATGCGGGAACAGGCCCGCCGCCACGGCTGGACGGTGTGGCCGCGCACCCCGGCGCCCACGCTCACCCGCTGAATTTCAGCTTCCTCAGGACTCTCAGCCCACGCACAGCCGCCGCTCACGGTCCTGACGGGCGCCGTTCCTACGTTCATGTGCATGACGGGAAACCACAAGGACACTTCGATCACCAGGCGCCGCGCCCTCGCGGTGACCGGCGGCACGGTGGCGGCGGGCGGGCTGGCGATGACGAGCCGCGAGGACGAGGCGTCGGCGCGGGCCGCGGTGACCGCGCTGACGGACCAGCTGGCGCTGACCGGGAAGCCGGGGCTGCCGGGCCCGTCCCACCGGGAGCACAACGCCCTGCGCTGGTCGGCGAAGGCACTGGCGCCCGGCCTCGCGGCCATGTCGGCAGCCGCCCGCCGCACCGGCGAGCCGACTCCGGCCCTACGGGCGGAGCTGGGCGCGACAGGCCGCGGCACGGAGCACTCCGTGGGCCTGGCGGGCGGCGGTCATCGGGGTGCGCTGTGGACGCTGGGGCTGCTGGTGGCGGGGGCGGCGCTGGATCCCCGGGACCCCACAGCCATGGCCAAGCGAATCGCCGCCCACCCCGACAAGGGGGCCCCGCGCAGACCTTCCCGGGGCTCGTCGATGTCGGCGAAGTACGGAGCGGCAGGGGCGAGGGGAGAGGCAAGGGCAGGATTCCCCCACGTCCGGCGGGCGCTGTCCGCACTGGCGACCTCCCGAGCCTCGAATATTCCAGAACCCCAGTGCCGCCTGAACGCCCTACTGACGATCATGTCCACCCTCCAGGACACGGAACTCCTGTACACGGCGGGCCCGATAGGCCTACGGCACGTACAGGCGGCGGCGCGAGGGGTGCTGGACGCGGGGGGTACGGAGACGGCCGAGGGAGCGGAGGCACTGGCGGCACTGGACACGGACCTCCGCACCCGCGCGTGGAGCCCCCGCGGCAGCGCGGGGCTGCTGGCGGGGGCTCTGTTCCTGGACCCGCTTCCGGTCGTGGCCTACGCGGGGGCCGGTGCCGGGACCGGCGCCACGTAGTTCCGGGGCCGTGCCGCCCTCCTCGCCACCGGCCCCATCGCATACGAAGCCACCAACGTCACCCCACCCAACAACAGCCACCCAGGCGTCCCCCACTGCACCAGCAGCGTGGTCAGCACCAGCGGCCCAGCCGTACGCGCCACCGTGATCCCCGTACCGAAGAACCCCTGGTACTCCCCGACCCGATCATCCGGCGCAAGGTCGAAGGACAGTTGCCAGGCCCCCGCCGACTGCCCCATCTCCGCGACGACCAGCAGCACGGCGCCGGCCACCAGCACGCCCACCGCCGGCCACGTCGGCACACCCGCCGAGAACGCGAACACCGCGCACGCCGCCAGCATCACCCACCCCGACCGCCGCACCGCTCCCGCGGCCGTGGCGACCCCGGTCACCCCACGCGCCATCCGCACCTGGAACAGCATCACCGCACCGGTGTTGAGCACGAAAAGCGCGGACACCAGCCAGGTGGGCGCAGCCGTCCGCTCGGCGATCCACAGGGGCAGCCCAAGACTCAGCAGCGGCATCCGAAGCAACAGCACGGTGTTGAGCACCGTCAGCACCACATACGGCCGATCACGCAGCACCGCGAGCCCGTTCCCCTTCACCGAGCCGACCGCCGCCACCGAAGGCAACCGCACCAACACCCCCGCACACAGCAGAAAGCTCACCGCGTCCAACGCGAACACCCCGAGATAAGCCCCCCGCGTCCCCACATGCAGCGCCAGCCCCCCCAGCCCCGCCCCCACAGCGAGCCCCGCATTGAGCGTGGACTGAAGATGCGCCAGCAACCCCGTCCGCTCCCCGGCGGACACCAGCCCCGCCAGCAAGGCCTGCCGAGCCGCCGCGAGCCCGGACTGCGCGGTGGCGTAGCCGACGGCGGCGGCCACGAACGGCCAGAACCCCCGTACGACCAGGAAGGAGGCGACCGCCATCCCCGTCGCCAAGGCCAGCAGCACCGCCGTCCCCCGCGCCCCCCGCCGGTCCGCGAGCCGCCCGATCGGCACCCCCGCCAGCGACCCGACCGCCCAGGCGACGGTCAGCCCGAGCCCCACGCGCGCGGGGTCGAGCCCGACGACGTGGGTGAAGTAGAGCGCCGAGGTGACATAGAAGGCGCCGTCCCCGACCGAGTTGGCCAACTGGGCCAGAGCCAGGACGCGTTGCGGACCCGCGGGCGGTACCAGGGAGTTCGTCATGCCTAGGACACTAGGCGCGGACTGGATCCCTGTGCAGAACCACTAAGTGCCAAAATACCTGGCCCAGTTCACCTGGCGTCGAGCACCTTCCCCAGCGCTTCCAACGCTTCCGGATACACCCGCTCCCGAGGCGTGCCGTACCCCACGACCAGCCCCTGCGGCCGCCCTTCACCCTCGGGTGAGTGCCAGTGTTCCCCGAGCGACCCCACCGCGAGCCCCTCCGCCTCGGCCCGCGCCAGCACCTCGGCCTCGTCGCCGACCTCGACCAGCGCATGCAGCCCGGCAGCGATCCCCCGCACCCCTCGCCGCGCGCCGAGCCGGTGCACCAGCTGGTCCCGCCGCCTGCGGTACCGCAGCCGGCAGGCGCGCACATGACGGTCGTAGGCATGACTGCCGATCAGTTCGGCGAGCGCCAACTGCCCGAGCGACTCGGTGTGATGGTCGCTGTGCAGCTTGGCGTCGGCGACCGCGTCGACAAGGCGCGGCGGCAACACCATCCACCCGAGCCGCAGCGCGGGCCCGAGCGTCTTGGACGCGGTCCCGAGGTACACGACCTGCCCCGGCGCCATGCCCTGCAACGCCCCGACGGGCTGCCGGTCGTAACGGAACTCCCCGTCGTAGTCGTCCTCGACGATCAGCCCGTCACGCGCGCGTGCCCAGTCGGTGAGCGCCCGTCGCCGCTCGGGGTGGAGCGTGACCCCGGTCGGATACTGATGAGCGGGCGTCACCACGACGGCCGCGGGCTCCCCGAGACCGTCCACACAGGCCCCCCGCTCATCGACCCGCACCGGCACCACGACGCCACCATTGCGCCGTACGACGTCCCGGTGGAACGGCAGCCCCGGATCCTCCATGGCGAGCTCGCCGCCGTCCAGCACGCGCGTGAGCAGCGCGAGCCCCTGCACATACCCCGAGGTGATGACGATCCGCTCCGGGGGAGCGATCACCCCCCGCGCCCGCCCGAGATAGCCGGAGAGCGCGGTCCGCAGCTCGATCCGCCCCCGGGGGTCGCCGTAGTCGTAGGCCAGGGAGGGCGCGGTGGCGATGGCGCGGCGCAGCGCACGCAACCAGGCAGCCGCAGGAAACGCCCCCACATCAGGGCTCCCGGGCCGCAGATCGAACCGAGGCTCACGCGCGCGTGCGGCAGCTTCCGAGGGCGCGGACTCATCGGAGGGCAAGGGCGCCACCTCGGTCCCCGACCCCTGCCGAGCGGTGAAGTACCCCTCGGCGACAAGCTGGTCGTAGGCCCCCTTGACGGTGTTCCGCGAAACCCCCAGCTCATCAGCGAGCTTCCGGGTGGCGGGCAATCGAGTCCCAGGAGCCAGCCGCCCTTCCCGCACAGCATCCCGAAGAGCCCGCTCAAGCCCGGCCCGCCGCCCTTCAGCGGACAGAAGCTCTACATGCAGGTCCACACAAACCCCCCTAGGGGCGCGGGGAACTGCGCGAACAACCCCCACACACCCGCAGCCCGCGACGATGGCCGGACACCCCATCGGTGCCCGGCCATCAATCCAACACTCAGCCCTTGAGCGAAGCCATCCAGGCCTCGACCTCGTCCGACCGCCGAGGAAGCCCGGCGGACAGATTCCGGTGACCGTCCTCCGTCACCAGAATGTCGTCCTCGATCCGCACACCGATACCCCGGTACTCCTCCGGCACCGTCAGATCATCGGCCTGGAAGTACAGACCGGGCTCGACCGTCAGACACATCCCCGGCTCAAGAACACCGTCCACATACGTCTCCACCCGCGCGGCAGCGCAGTCGTGGACGTCGAGCCCGAGCATGTGCCCGGTGCCGTGCAGCGTCCACCGCCGCTGAAGCCCGAGCTCCAGCACCCGCTCCACGGGCCCCTCGACCAGACCCCACTCCACGAGCTTCTCGGTCAGCACCCGCTGGGCGGCGTCATGGAAGTCCCGGTACTTCGCGCCGGGCTTGACGGCCGCGATCCCGGCCTCCTGGGCCTCGTACACCGCGTCGTAGATCTTCTTCTGGATCTCGGTGTACCGCCCGTCGACGGGCAGCGTCCGTGTGACGTCGGCGGTGTAGTACGTGTGCGTCTCGACGCCCGCGTCGAGCAGCAGCAGATCACCGGGGCGCACGGGCCCGTCATTGCGCACCCAGTGCAGCGTGCACGCGTGCGGACCGGCCGCGCAGATGGAGCCGTAGCCGACGTCGTTGCCCTCGACCCGCGCGCGGAGGAAGAAGGTGCCCTCGATGTACCG
The DNA here is from genome assembly GCF_032436805.1 of Streptomyces sp. P17. Classification (NCBI taxonomy): domain Bacteria; kingdom Bacillati; phylum Actinomycetota; class Actinomycetes; order Kitasatosporales; family Streptomycetaceae; genus Streptomyces; species Streptomyces sp. P17. The sequence goes on from NZ_JAVRBF010000007.1 coordinate 170,029, forward strand.
CTCGGAGGTGGCCTCGGCCTTGTCGAGGACCTTCACCACGTCCTCGAAGCCGCGCACCGTCGAGTCGACGGCCTTCTGCAGCTCACCGATCTCGAAGGCGTCCTTGACCAGCCGCGCCTCGGACAGGAAGACCCGCAGCTCCTCGTCCCGCTCGGCGGTGACCTTGTCGGTCAGCGCGGCCTCGATCCCGGCGTCGTAACCGCGGACGACCCGGACCGGACCCCTGGCCTCGCGCAGCGCGTCCGCCAGCTCACGCACATCGGAGGCGGGGATGCCGTAGAGCTTCTCGGCCTCGCTCAAGGAGTGCCGGCGGCCGACCCACAGCTCGCCCTGGCCGGAGAGCCAGAACTCGCCGTTCTCGCGGTCGGAGCGGGGCAGCAGGTAGATCGTCGCCTTGTGACCGTCGGCGACGGGCTCCATGACGAGGACGCCGTCCTCGGTCTGGTTGCCGGTGAGGTAGGTGTACTCGACCGACGCCCGGAAGGGGTACTCGGTGTCGTTGGAGCGGGTCTTCAGATTGCCCGCGGGGACGACCAGACGCTCACCGGGGAACCGGGCCGACAGCGCGGCGCGCCGGGCGGCGGTCTCGGCGGCCTGCGGGATCGGCTGCAGGTCGTGCAGCTCGGTGTCGGCCCAGCCGGACTTCATGTTCTCGGCGAGCTCGTCGGACACGCCCGGGTACAGGCCGTTCTTTCGCTGCTCGATCGGCTCCTCAGCTTCTTCCGGGGTCTCCGGAGTGAGCTCTTCCGCCACGGTCATCCTCCTTGATACGGCACTGGGCCCCCTCCATCGTACGGTCGTACGGAAGGGGGCCCAGGGCCGAAGGACCTGTTACCGACGTCATTCGAAGCGCGCGGCGAGCAGCACCACGTCCTCCGCGCTGCCCGCCGCGTCGAGACCGTCGGGCAGCACCGCCCGCAGGACGTGATCGGCGATGGCGTCCGGATCGTGCCGGATCGCCCGGGGGACGCTCGCCGCGGCCGTGTGCAGCCGCGCGAAGGCCCGGTCCGTGGCGTCGGCGGGCCCAGGGCCGAAGGACCTGTTACCGACGTCATTCGAAGCGCGCGGCGAGCAGCACCACGTCCTCCGCGCTGCCC
>NZ_JAVRBF010001036.1:0-261 GCF_032436805.1 Streptomyces sp. P17
TGAACGGCTATTACCTCATAAACGCCGTCGCGGCTTTTCGCCCATGGCGCGCTCAAATAAGCTTGCGTGTATCTGACTTTATCGCCGGGTTTCATATCGACGACTCCCCTTAAACGGCCTGGATTACAGTGAAGCCTGCAGCGCGAAGCTTATTATCCCAATATTCGCCGCCACAGTTTTGCAGTTCACGGAAAAACGTCGTACGGCCTAGATTGATATCGTCGGGTGTAGGCTTGATGTTTTTGACAGCATAAGCAACAG
>NZ_JAVRBF010001037.1:0-261 GCF_032436805.1 Streptomyces sp. P17
CGCAAGCAGCGGGAGTCTGAGTCGGGGGCTGGGCACGGGATTCGGCATAGGGCTTGGCATAGTGGGCTCTCCAATAACAACGCCTCGGCGGGATGCCGAGGCGAGTATAGGGGCAGAAGCCTCACGCTGAATAGTTTCCACGGCGGTGACCTGGGCTAAGGGGCGCCGGGGGAAGCCCTAAGTGAAGCGTCATTATCAGGGACGAGAATGCCGAGTGCCCAGGGAGGGGTTCACAGCGGCTTCGCGTGAGCCTGCTCCCGG
>NZ_JAVRBF010001038.1:0-261 GCF_032436805.1 Streptomyces sp. P17
TGTCCGCCTCGATGGTGAGGCTCAAGGCCGCCCCGATGGTGGGGCTCCGATGAGCCTCGGCGACGCGCTGATCTCCGCGATTGGCACATGGGTCGCCGAGGCTCGCTCCGAACCAGCCAGCGCAGACCGGGATCGCCGTGTGGCGAACCTGATCGTGCTTTCCGAAGTAGCCGAGACAAGGCCAGCAGAATGACCGGCAGAGAGTTGGCAGAGTTCTTAGCCGATTGCCTTGGCTTAGATCACACGAGCGTCCGCCAGTAC
>NZ_JAVRBF010000219.1:0-760 GCF_032436805.1 Streptomyces sp. P17
GCTTTGTATTTGGAACACCAGAATATGTTGGCGAGACTTTTGGGTAAACATAGTCATCAAGATGGTTCGTATATGTATGTCGTCGACCGGAATAAAACCATCATTTATCATCCCGATAAGAGGAGAGTCGGGCAAGTGATACTCAATAATGAGGCTATCAACGCGGTTGTTAACCGTGAAGATGGATATGGTGACATTGTCAATTCGCAAGGTGTTGATATGTTGGCTGGTTACGCTCCAGTAAAGAACTCTGGATGGGGCGTGATAGTCCAAAAGCCAAAGAATAATGCTTTAAACGGCCTTAATGATTTAATACTTCTTGTCTTTTGGAAAGGTTTCCCGATAGGTGTACTGACATTGATGCTTATTTGGGGGGCATCTATTTTGATATCTCGGCCACTTTGGCAGCTAGCCAGTGCTGCTACTAAAATTGGTAATTACAATTACAAGTCGACGATATCGGATTTAAACCGTATTCATGTATGGTACTTTGAAGCGTTGCACTTAAGGCGGAGTTTTTTGAATGCTATGAGTGTCGTGTCAAATACCATTGATAAACTCCATTCTGATACGTTAACGGATGCGCTTACTGGTGTTTTAAATCGAAGAGGATTAGATAAGACGATTGAACAGTTTCAAGAGCAAAATAGACCATTTTCATTGTTGGCTTTGGACATTGACCACTTCAAGAGGGTCAATGATACATTTGGTCATCATGTCGGAGACGAACTAATAAAAAGTTTATCCAAGATAATGAAAG
>NZ_JAVRBF010001039.1:0-261 GCF_032436805.1 Streptomyces sp. P17
CGCGACCGCGTCCGACGCGGCCGCGGATCTGGTGCAACTGCGACAGCCCGAGCAGGTCTGCGCGGTCGACGATGAGCGTGTTCGCGGTGGAGATGTCGAGGCCGGCCTCCACGATGGTGGTGGAGACGAGCACATCGGCGCGACGCTCCCAGAAGTCGACCATCACCTGTTCGAGGGCACGTTCGTTCATCTGGCCGTGCGCGGTGACGATGCGGGCCTCGGGGATGAGTTCGCGCAGCCTGCGGGCGGTCTTCTCGATCG
>NZ_JAVRBF010001040.1:0-261 GCF_032436805.1 Streptomyces sp. P17
CCACGATCCGTCCGTCGGAAGCGCATGGCCTGAGGTGTGGCCCGCACTCGGTATCGAGGCGTTTGCGAGGCGTTTCGTGGCCGGTGCGGGCGTGCCTCGACGGGACACGCCGTGAGAAACCGTCACGTCCAGCAGGGCGTTTCTACACGTTGTGGCTCCCGTGTTGCGGGTAGCGAGCTGCGGAACGAAGGCGCGGCCAGCGATGGCGTGCGTCGAGGAAGCCATGCCGATTCCTGCGTACCTCCACGCAAGCTTCCTCGT
>NZ_JAVRBF010001041.1:0-261 GCF_032436805.1 Streptomyces sp. P17
GGTGCACAAGATAAAGTGCATAGGTCATACCACCAAGAATGCCTAGCATCCTCTGATGTTTTTGGCCGATATTTAGCTTTGTCAGTAAGAGCAAAGCTGCAATCGAAGCCAGAATAATTGCTGTCATCGCCACCGGAGAACGCTTGATGGAATAGGTTTTCTCGGCCCATTCGGCACCAGCAAGGGTGGTATAGATTGCAAAGATTGCAGCGAGGATAAACAGCAGCACCGCATAAAATGAGCGCTGTCGCCTCAACCTGC
>NZ_JAVRBF010001042.1:0-261 GCF_032436805.1 Streptomyces sp. P17
ACTTCTGCTAGTCAATAGCAGAAGTGGTGTAAGTAGTAAGACGCATTTAGTCGTTGAAACAGGCAAGATTGACGCAGGATATAACGGACATATGAAAGTGAATATTAAGAATGATTCAGTAGTGCTAGTTCCAAGTGGAATGGTTACAAAAAACATTATGAATATTGAAGGTGTCGTGATGAAATCTGAACCAGAAGAAAGTTTTTGTTTAGGTTCTTACGTTATCAACAAAGGCGACAAAATAGCACAGTTGGTTATCGT
>NZ_JAVRBF010001043.1:0-261 GCF_032436805.1 Streptomyces sp. P17
GGCGATGGTGCGGAGTTAGATGGAAGGCTCTACTATCGTGTTAGTACCGCCTTCCATCTAATCACTGTTAGGGAACCGCATGGAGCAAATTTACCAACTCGCCAAAGAATTCAGAGCGGCCTTAGAGCGCACTCCACGCATTAGCTTGCGCACAACGTTGGGCAGCTCAAATTTTCCGGATGCTTGCTGCGATGATGCATCGATGTTGCTTGCTGCATATCTCAGCGACAACGGCTTCCCTGGCAGCATTAGGGTCAGCGG
>NZ_JAVRBF010001044.1:0-260 GCF_032436805.1 Streptomyces sp. P17
GTGCCACCCATAAACAGCCGGACATTGAAACGGCCAGGTGCTTCTTCCTCCAGGCGATCGCTGAACTCTTCCAGAAAGATATGCGCAAACGAGCCCGTGGGCAGAGTGTTGTTGATCTGGATATCGATAGGATTGGCAAACGCGAGGGAGGTGGTGGTCAGGGCTAGCAAGGACGTGGCGGCAGCCCACGGTGTCAGAGCAAAGCGTCGAGTGTGGGTAAGCATAGGCATGAAGGTGACCTCTATGGATGTGGAAGCAGG
>NZ_JAVRBF010001045.1:0-260 GCF_032436805.1 Streptomyces sp. P17
CAATAATCCGGCGGCATTCGGTGAACACTTCTTTTTCTCTGCCATCCATCACTTCATTGGCTCGGGTGTATTCTTTATTTGAATGTTCCACCACGTAGTCTGGGAATAAATAGTATTTTAAATAGGTGTTTGGAATCGTCTCAGGATCTAGGGCGTAAACATCCCGTACTTTAATAAACGTCTCTTTCCAAGATTCATCCGTATGTTGAGCACCATTGAGGGCACTTGGCGGTAAATAGCCGTGCTCTTTAATGTATTGT
>NZ_JAVRBF010001046.1:0-260 GCF_032436805.1 Streptomyces sp. P17
GGGTGGCCCAGGCCATCGACGGCGTTCTCGCCGATCGCGAGCTTGTCCGGGAGCAAGTCGACGCCATCGTTCGCCATTTCATCGAGGCCGAGCGCGCCCATATTGCGATGGAGGAGCGCGATTTCTTTCCCGTCGCGGTCAAGGCGCTGAAGCCCGAGGACTGGGCGGAGATCGCGGCAACGGGGACGCCCGACCAGGATCCGCTGTTCAGCGACGTCGCCGAGCAGGAATTCGACGCGCTGCGGGCGCATATCCTGCGG
>NZ_JAVRBF010001047.1:0-260 GCF_032436805.1 Streptomyces sp. P17
GACGAGGCGCAGGGTTACGATTTTGCGACCTCCGAAGGCACGACCCAGTTTCTGCGCGCGGCTTTGATCGACATCGAGGATCTGCGCGATGAGGGTGGCGAGCGGGTGGCCTTCGATGCCGGCACGGCAGCGACCCTCTTCGGTTTGCCCTACGTCCGCGTTGCACTCGTGCGGGCGTATTTTGCCGCCGTCACCAAGGTCCGCTCGGGAAACTGATCGCCGCCGGGCGGGCATGGGCGCGGGGTGAACTGTTTCAGGAT
>NZ_JAVRBF010001048.1:0-260 GCF_032436805.1 Streptomyces sp. P17
CCGCTAGATGCGCTTACTAAGCTAAATGACGCTGAGAATTTTCTAACTCAGACTCAGTATGAGCGAGTCAAGGCGCTTCAGGATGAAGGGCGCTGGCAAGAGGCGGCCACTGAAGCTGCTAGGATTTATGCTGATACCGTTAATGGTCGAGCTAAGGAAATTGAGCAGAACCTTGGCCTAATTTCTACTGCATGGCTCAATATCAAGCGCGCAAGTAGCGAGGCATGGGATAGCGTTGTCACCAGATCGGAAGAGCACAC
>NZ_JAVRBF010001049.1:0-260 GCF_032436805.1 Streptomyces sp. P17
TTCGGCATCTCCACCGACGTCTCCTACGCCAGCTCGCAGTACCTGTGCGACAAGGTCGCGAAGAAGCGCGTCGGCAATCGCGAGCGCAACCTCGAGCCGCTCACCATCAAGATCGGCGACCCCCAGGCGGAGACCATTTCGGAGAAGTTCGTGGAGGACTCGGTGGTATACCTGATCCACCGGCCCGGACTGAAGCACACGACCCCGGCTGCAGCATCGCAGAAGGCTCAGGTCATCAAGGCTCGCGTCGCCGCCGTCGA